>NZ_JABRVS010000001.1:911245-1214994 GCF_013248905.1 Shewanella sp. VB17 | reverse complement strand
GGCTCAATACTACTTACTAAGGCTAACCAACGGTGAAAGACCCGAAGATATCGCCAGTGCACAAGCTAATGTCGCCCGCACTCAAGCAGCCTTAATCGAAGCAAAGCAAAGTTATCAACGTAGTTCAAGCCTACTCAAAAAAAATCTCACTAGTCAAGCAACTCAAGACACAGCCAAAGCCAATAAAGATAAAGCTCAGGCTGAACTGAATGTCGCCAAAGAAAATCTCGCAAAGCTTATTGCCGGCGTACGTGTCGAAGATATCAATCAAGCCAAAGCCGCAATGGATGCCAGTATCGCGAACTTATCTTTGGAGCAACAGACTTTAGATGAGTTAAGTGTCATTGCCACACGAAGCGGGCGGCTCGACAGCTTACCTTTTAACCTTGGAGAAAGGGTTCCTGCCGGTGCTGTTATTGTCGCTATTCAAGCCGATAACGCCCCTTATGCTAGAGTCTACATTCCCGAACCCTATATGGCTAAACTCACCATAGGTCAGCAAATGAAAGTCCGAATCGACGGTATCGAGACCGTTTTTACTGGTACTTTACGCCGACTCAGTAAAGAACCTGCATTTACCCCATACTACGCTTTAAATCAGCAGGATAGATCTCGTCTTGTGTTCCTTGCTGAAATCGATTTGGGCAGTGATGCTGATACATTACCAACGGGGATCCCTTCACAAGTGGATTTGCCCTTATGAGTAAAATGGACCCAAAAAATGAGTTAGCCATCGATGCCAAGGGACTCAGCAAAAAATTTGGGCTGCTGGCGGCGGTATCCGACTTAAATTTACAAGTCCCTAAAGGTCACATTTATGGCTTTCTTGGCCCTAATGGCTGTGGCAAGTCCACCAGTATTCGTATGTTAACCGGCTTACTCACTCCCAGTGCTGGTACCATTAATGTATTAGGTATGTCTATTCCTAAGGAGGCTGAGACACTGCGATTACGCATCGGCTATATGACACAGAAATTTTCTCTCTATGACGATCTTACCGTTAAAGAAAACCTCGAATTCATTGCCCAAATATACTGCCTCAGCATCAATGACAGCCGAAGAAAGATAGCACAATTACTTAGTACTTATAACCTACTTAAACAACAGCGACAGTTTGCTGGTACCTTAAGCGGCGGTCAAAAACAGCGGCTTTCTCTGGCCTGTGCTTGCCTTAATGATCCTGAGCTCCTGTTTCTCGATGAACCCACCTCTGCGGTGGATCCGCAAAATAGACGTGATTTTTGGGAGCAACTTTTCGATCTATCAGAATCAGGCACCAGCATCTTAGTTACCACCCATTATATGGATGAAGCTGAGCGCTGCCATGGACTGGCAATTATGGAGCAAGGCTTTATTCGCGCCGATGGTAGTCCCAAAGAGCTAATGCAACAAATGGGCGCTAATGTCCTTGAAGTCACTCACTCCAACTTAAGACAACTTAAAAATAGCCTTATCGCTTTTAATGAGATCAAATCTGCTGCACAGCTGGGAGCCCGTCTACGAGTATTGATTGATAACAAGATAACAGAGCCCGATATATGGCTAAGACAAACACTGCCTGAGCTTAAGGATGCACAGATAAGGCTAACGCCACCTAACCTAGAAGATGTGTTTGTCACCGTCACAGGACAACAAACCTCAACACTAGCACAACCTAGGGGAGTTTAACGTGTTGATACTAAACAGCCTACGACGCATTAAAGCCATTACAGTCAAAGAGATCCGGCAATTAAAACGGGATCGTATTACTTTTGGCATGGTCGTCATGATCCCACTAATACAACTACTTTTATTTGGCTATGCCATTAATACTGATGTGCGCAACGTGCCTGTTGCCATTGTCGATCAAAGTGATTCTGCAGTAGGAAGGTGGATTGTCGAAGCCATAAAAGTGACTCAGGTCGTCTCAGTAGAATCTTATTATACAACAAGCACCGCAGCGATCGCAGCGATCACGCGAGGTGAAATAAGAGCCGCACTTATTTTACCCCCCAATCTCACCGAGAAACTGGCCAACGGTGAGATATTAGGCCAATGGATCGTTGATGGCTCAGATACCATGATAGCCGGGGCTATGAAGCAACTGCGCAATATGCCATTAGATGAAATAACGGGTATCAATACACAAAAGCCATCTAACTTCGAAGTCGCCCTCTTTTATAATCCAGAACAAAGATCTGCCGTCAATATTGTCCCTGGACTCATTGCAGTTATCTTAACCATGACCATGATCTTGTTCACCTCAGCCGCCATCGTCCGCGAACGAGAAAAGGGCAACTTAGAGCTACTCATCACTACCCCAATCAAGCCATTAGAATTGATGCTAGGCAAAATTCTCCCCTATATTATCGTGGGCTTAATTCAGATGGTGATTATTCTGAGCTTAGGGCATTTGATATTCGATGTTCCTATTAATGGTGATATTACACAGCTTCTTATTGGTACCTTACTTTTTATCGCCGCCAGCTTAACCTTAGGTCTTATCATTTCAACCATAGCCCGTACTCAACTACAAGCCATGCAGATGACCATCTTTATTATACTTCCCACCATCTTACTATCAGGATTCATGTTTCCCTTCGAGGCCATGCCTAAACCCGCACAGTGGATAGCTGAAATATTACCTGCGACTCACTTTATGCGGATCATACGTGCTGTGGTACTCAGAGGGGGTGAACTGACTGACATGCCCTTTGATACCTTATGGTTAATAGGATTTACTGTCATCGGGATCATCATTGCATCTTTACGTTTTAATAAACGGCTCGATTAACTTACTTTTATGCTTTTGTCACTGAATAAAAAAAAGCGCCTCTCAGCGCTTTTTTTGTTATAAATCACGAAAAATGACTAGCCATTGATTTTAGCTTCATTTTCACTTTTTTTAGCAAAGTATTCACGAGTTAGGGTAAATACCACAGGACTCAATAAAGCCAATGCTATCAAGTTAGGGATCGCCATCATTGCATTGAGGGTATCGGCCAGTAACCAGATGAAATCCAGTGAACTAATCGCCCCTAATGGCACAACCAAAATCCATAGTAACCTAAACGGCTTCACCGCTTTCACACCAAATAAATACTGTATGCACTTCTCACTGTAAACACTCCAGCCCAAAATCGTCGTAAAAGCAAACACAGACAGCGCGATGGCCACAATATAGTTACCCATAGGCAAGGCCGTTGAAAATGCCAGAGACGTTAACGCAGCCCCGTTTTCACCTGACGTCCATGCTCCAGAAACAATAATCGCCAAACCTGTGATAGTACAAACGATGAGTGTGTCGATGAAAGTCCCCAGCATCGCCACTAATCCTTGAGCGACAGGGTTATTGGTTTGCGCTGCAGCATGAGCAATTGGCGCACTACCCAGTCCTGCTTCATTTGAGAATACACCACGAGCAACACCAAAACGAATTGCTGCCCACACTGCAGCACCAGCAAAACCACCTTGAGCTGCAATGGGATTAAAAGCACTGTGGACAATAAGCACAATCGCGTCAGGAATAGCAGCAGCATTAACCACTAATACCGCCAAACCTGCGGCAATATAAAATAAGGTCATCAAGGGAACCAATTTACCCGCCACATCAGCGATACGCTTAATCCCTCCGACCAGCACAGCGCCAACCAATACCATAAGCACTAAACCCGTTACCCAAGTCGGTACACCGAAGTTACTGCTTAGTGCATCCGCCACTGAATTTGACTGAACCGTATTACCAATCCCAAAGCCTGCAAATGAACCAAACAAAGCAAATGCTGTGCCTAACCACGCCCATTTAGCGCCTAAACCATTTTTAATGTAATACATAGGGCCACCTACATGGTTACCATTTGCATCAACTTCACGGTATTTAACGGCCAATACAGCCTCAGCAAACTTAGTGGCCATCCCAACGAGTGCGGTACACCACATCCAAAAGAGTGCCCCTGGACCACCAATAAAAATAGCGGTCGCAACACCCGCAATATTCCCCGTACCTATGGTCGCCGATAACGAAGTCATTAATGCATTAAAAGGGCTAATATCCCCTTTCATACTCTTATCTTTATCTGGGATCCGACCAGACCAAAGTAATTTAAATCCTGTCCCTAATTTTAAAATAGGCATCAGCTTCAAACCCACCGAGAGAAACAAGCCTACACCTAAAATCATGACCAACATGGGAACTCCCCATACAAAGCCATTGATCATACTGACAAACTCAGTGATTCCTTCCATTCAAACCTCGTCGATTATTATCATTGTAGTTATCTTAATTCCTCGCTTTAATGCTTAGAATCTTGTTGATTGCATCCCAGAGTACAACGAAAAGCCATTAAAATGAAAGCGAGGAATAGATTGAACCAAAGTTTATAAACATTTCGATTAGCGCTTTAATGATGTTATTTGATGTATTAAATAGAGGATCTTTAGGACCTGCACAAGGTTATTGGTTATTAATATTAGTCTTTGGTAGTGGTAAGCCTATATCTATTGGTGGTTTTATTGGCTTTATGGTCTATTTATGGCTGAATAAAAAACAGCTCATCAAGTAGCCGAAATAACTCCCCGCACTATATCGGCATCTAACCTGACGTTACGCGACATACGGAGAACAGGGTAAGCCTGTATTGCACCCTTTGGGAAAGTGGCCTGCGAAGGCTACCGATAGTAATGCAGATAAAAAAGGCTAGAAAAAGCGAATGCCGCATTGTAATGATGCGGATACAGGTTTGTATCTGGCGTGAAAGCGAACTGACTTCTAGCTGGTCTCCCGTTGAACATAAAAATCAAGCCACCCACTAAAAAATCAACAACATATCGAATATAAAACGAGTGTTCAATCAGCCTCCTACTGATAAAATCCAACCAGCCAATTTATACATATCAACGTGTGTAATCTGGTTGGATTTATTATTTAAAAGAGGAAATAATGAAATTCAGACAATGTTAACTGACTCATTTAAAATGAGCGAATTAACTGAAGTGAATGAAGCTATTAGCCTATTTAAAAATACTGACAACACTGAGAAAAATGCCGCCGCCGTTTCTCTAAATGTTCACAATAACTCGTCAGTTCTTGTAATGTCCCTACTGGACCATGAAAAAGCTTACCAAAATCAGAAGTCAGTTTAATCCCATTATCTGTTGAAATATTCAACCTGCTCAGTATCTTTGCTGAATTGATTGAAATACTACCTCGCTTGTCATTACGCATCATTCTGCCTGTTTCATCAACCAACTCTAGGTAGTCCTTCAGTACAAAGTTTATTCCTTTGGACTCATGAAGCCGCTCATTACCAATAAATGGCAGTAGCTCGTCAGGCTGATTGCCACTTAAAGCTGACTTTATTCTAAGCTGAATACTCGTGTGGTCTGACTGCTCCGGCGTATCAGCCATTTCTGCGCGGATAGGATTGAGTTCTACATAGGCCATACAGGCCAACACTGCCGCTTCATCGAGTAACGCTTGGCTCTTAAATCTACCTTCCCAGAAATGCCCTGTACAATTATCCTCTTGATTCGCTTTTCTCGCGATAGGCTCATTAAGACACCTCATAAACCAGCTAATATCACACAATCGTGAGCGATAAGTCGCCACTAGGTGTCTTAACTTAGCGACTTGATGCTCTTCTATCACCTCACCCTTAACAAAAATTTGGCTCAATTCAGACCCATTAAAACAATGATGCCATCGCTCTACAACCTCTCTATCACTCCAGCTATTAGCCGATTCAATATCAATTCGCAGCACCACATGTAAGTGGTTACTCATCACCGCATAGGCTGCAACATCTATAGCGAAGATATCTGCCAGATTAAGTATCTGCGCTTCTATCCACCCTCGCCGATGCTCATAAGACTTACCTGAATAATCATCAACTCCCGCTATAAAAGCGCGCCGAACTGTTCTACTACAGCAATGGTAATATAATGTGTCTTCAAGACTGATTTGAGTACTTCTGGGACGAGGCATAACTGGATCCTATCTACTACCAGTAACTAAATATTAGTCGGATAGCAAAATTCTCGCCATTAACTATGCCTGTCCATATTTTTGTTCATATTTTTGTTATTAACTATGCCTGTCCATATTTTTGTTCGGAGCAACGAAGGCATGCATGTTTCATGCGTTCAGTTGTTTTCAGCATTCATTTTTTCGAGATTTTATGCTGTTTACACCCCAATTTCGGATGATTATATGTTTAGGCAACAACGCCCCATCACTAAGCAGCTGCGCCGACTTGGGGCGTCTGTGGATTGGGATCGCGAACGTTTCACCGCCATTAACTATGCCTGTCCATATTTAGCAATATTTAGCATTCTTTGCTCGCCATTAACTATGCCTGTCCATATTTAGCATTCTTTGCTTGCTCAATTAAAATAGAAGGTGTGAAAAACTTGGTTATTTGCTCTTTTACTGAAATAATAGACATCGGCTTCTGAGTGATTGATGTTGTTTTTGGCGAAATGATTTGATCACAAATGAAGCCTTTTTTCTATCTTTTTATTATGTTGGGCTTAAGATCCTGTCTATGAACAGGTTGTAGATACCTCTACATCAAGGCGTTCAATTTTATGGACTTGATATTGAGCGAGCTAATCTTAAATTATATGATTTTATTGCTAATAAACAGTCAGTTAGAGCGTATTAATTGCTACTAAATTGTAATTGGAATCGGAATATTATCGAGCAGCTATTCAATAAGTTGTGAGCCATGGGAAAGTATTCAAGTGAAGGAAGTAATTCATGTTAGATGATTGGAAATTTTGGTCATTTTTAGTTGCTCTGATTGCCCTAGTTTTGTCGCAGTGTCCCCCAATAGCCATATGGTTTAAGAAAGCAAAAATAGAGTTAGAGCTCTATTCTAGAGTATGTTTAACACACAAAATCGGGAATCCTCACCTTCAAATCCACCTTATTCTTAGAAATGTTGGTGGTCGAAAAGTGAGAATTAAGAATATTCGCGCAATTATAGAGAGGGAAAAAAATGAAGTCGCTAACTTATTGGGGCAAAATTATGTTCCAGACCCTTCAAATAATTCAAACGTATTATTAACAAGCTTTTCTCTTGCCCCTGATGAAGAATGGTCAAACTTGGTCAATGTATTAAATTTTTTCGGTAGAGAAGAAGAAAAGAGTTATCGTGATTCTGAGAAAAAGTTAAAAGAAAGAATATTCGAATTAAAGAAAGCTAAAGGCAATGAAGTAATGTGCTTTGCTGAAGACAGCTATGTTTTACCATTCAATGAAATTTTTGATTCGAAGTTTATATGGAAGCCAGGTGAATATAAGCTAAGTATTTCAATCGAAACAGATACACCAGAAGTAAACTTAATTCAAAGTTACAGGTTCATTTTGTATGAGTCTCAATCAGAAGATATGGTACTTAATAAAAAGGATTTCAATACTGGAGCTGGAATTTATTGGGATAAACCTGAGCATTCTGGTGTCGTTGTCCAGTTAGAAGAGATAAATGGCTAACTAAGGTCGTGCAATCTGACCTCCGGCAGTTGACGACGTTGACTAATTTTCAATTTCCATAAGTTTCCTAATGGTAATCGTTGCTTTCAGAGCTTAAGCGCTAACTGACCTTTGTCCAAAACCGTGTTACGGCCAGATAAACCCAAATCGAAGAAATACACTTCTTTGCTTTTGACAAAAGTGTAGATACGGCTGCGAGTTTCGGTTTCAAGGATGAAACCGTAAAGCGGCCATGGATGGCTTTACAGCGTCTCGCAGAAGTATCTGCACATAGGCCCACGGCAGGTGATTAATTAAATTTGAAACTTTGGTTCATCAGCAAGCCGACCAAACACCAAACCTGCCCAATGAACCCAATAAAAAAGATATTTAAAACTTGTTATCCGACAAGGGAGGTATTGACCTGCTGCAAGCAATAAACACCAATGAAACTTTGGCTATCAGCAAACCAGTCAAACACCAAATTCGCCCAATGAACCCAACTAAAAAGATATTTAACACTTGTTATCCGACAAGTGACTAAATATTGTTATCAGACAAGTAACTCCCACCTTACCTGCAAGCAATGAAAAAACAACCAAGGTGAACGTACCAAATAAACCTCGATAGAAATACCAATTCAACAGCTACCAAATAATGGCTGAACACTCGCGGCATCTAGTGTAAAATTCTTCCTATAATGAAAGTTTCATTTAATCCAAACTCAGCCCAATATAGAGCGAAATAATGCCCAACGCCCTGTTTTACGTGATGCCAGCAAAAGCCTGTAGCCCCGCAGAGTCCATTGAACACGTGCACCAATTTGCCTGTGAACTTGCTCAGCAGGCTTTTATCGCGCAGCAACTGGTGTATATTCATAGCCAAGATAAAGCACAAGCCTATGATGTAGATGAGCTTTTATGGAAATTTGAGCCGCAATCTTTTGTGCCACACAATCTAAAAGGTGAAGGGCCAAGCACGGGTGCGCCGGTGGAAATAGGCTTTGATAACCTAGGCCCAAATAAAAATCGTCATCTTCTGATTAATCTTGCAGACCAAGTGCCCTCTTTTGCGGTAAACTTTGGTCAAATTATCGATTTCGTTGCCAATGATGCTGGACAAAAAGCGATCGCCCGCGAACGCTACCGCCAATATCGAAGTTTGGGTGTGGTATTACAGACCCAAGATGCAAGTCAATAACCCCTAAATTTAGTGTTGAGAAGCGTCCTCCATGGAAAAAACATACAACCCGCAATCTATTGAACAATCCCTTTATGCCAACTGGGAAGAGCAAGGTTATTTCAAGCCACATGGCGATGAGTCTAAAGGCAACTATTGCATTATGATCCCGCCACCGAATGTGACCGGCAGTCTGCACATGGGCCATGCTTTTCAAGATACCATTATGGATACCTTAACGCGTTATCAGCGCATGAAGGGCAAAAACACCCTATGGCAGGTCGGTACCGATCATGCGGGTATTGCGACTCAAATGTTGGTTGAGCGCAAAGTCGCTGCCGAAGAAGGCAAAACACGCCACGATCTTGGCCGTGAAGGATTTATCGACCGTATTTGGGATTGGAAAAATGAATCTGGTGGCACCATCACCAAACAGCTGCGCCGCCTTGGCGCCTCTGTAGATTGGGATCGCGAACGTTTCACCATGGACGATGGCATGTCTGAAGCGGTACAAGAGGTGTTTGTTCGCTTATACGAAGACGATCTTATCTACCGCGGCAAGCGCTTAGTGAACTGGGATCCTGCTCTGCACACGGCGATATCCGATCTCGAAGTTGAGAGCAAAGAGAAACAAGGCAGTATGTGGCATTTTCGCTACCCGCTCGCTAATGGCGCATTAACCGCCGACGGTAAAGATTACCTAGAAATTGCCACCACTCGTCCTGAAACCATGTTAGGTGACAGTGCCGTTGCTGTGCATCCGGATGACGAGCGTTATGCATCGTTAATCGGTCAGTTTATTATACTGCCCATCGTTAACCGCCTTATTCCCATCGTTGCCGACGATTATGTCGACATGGCGTTCGGCACAGGTTGTGTAAAAATAACCCCAGCCCATGACTTTAACGATTATGAAGTCGGTAAACGCCATGCATTACCGATGTACAATATTTTGACCTTCGATGCAGCGATACGTTCGTCAGCTGAAGTGGTTAACACTGACGGCACCAGTAACACAGATTTAGATAACTCGATACCTGAACGTTATGCAGGCCTCGATCGCTTCAAAGCTCGAACGGCGATTATTGCAGAACTAGACACCCTTGGTCTGCTGGGAAAAATTGACCCACACGGATTGAAAGTGCCTCATGGCGACCGCTCAGGGGTGGTGATTGAGCCTCTTTTAACCGATCAATGGTATGTCTCAGTGGCGCCGATGGCAAAAACGGCCATGGAAGCGGTTGATAACGGTGATATCAAGTTTGTCCCTCAGCAGTACGAAAATATGTACAACTCTTGGATGCGTGACATTCAAGACTGGTGTATCTCACGTCAACTGTGGTGGGGACATCGTATTCCAGCTTGGTATGACGAAGCGGGTAAAGTCTATGTCGGCCGTGATGAGGCTGAGGTGCGCGCTAAACACAGCCTAGAAAGTAGCGTTATTTTACGCCAGGATAACGATGTGCTTGATACTTGGTTTAGCTCTGCGTTGTGGACTTTTTCGACACTAGGTTGGCCAAAAGACACCGCTGACTTTAAAACCTTTCACCCAACAGATGTGTTGGTCACCGGCTTTGATATCATCTTCTTCTGGGTTGCTCGCATGATCATGATGACCATGCATTTCATCAAAGATGAAAACGGCAAACCCCAAGTGCCCTTTAAAACCGTGTATGTCACCGGTCTTATCCGTGATGAAGTCGGTAATAAAATGTCTAAGTCTAAAGGCAACGTACTCGATCCATTAGACATGATTGATGGTATTAGTCTTGAGTCTTTAGTGACCAAGCGTACCGGCAACATGATGCAGCCAAAGCTTGCCGCAAAAATTGAGAAAAGTACCCGTAAAGAATTCAGTGAAGGCATTGAAGCTCATGGTACTGATGCACTGCGTTTCACTCTGGCCTCAATGGCGTCAACCGGCCGTGATATTAGCTGGGACATGAAACGCCTGGACGGCTACCGCAGTTTTTGTAACAAGATTTGGAACGCATCACGTTACGTGCTGATGAACACCGAAACACAAAACGACGCTGAAGAAAGCGATAAAGCGGGTGAGCCACTCGATTGCGGTCAAATATTGGTTAACGGCAAAGCCGGAGAAATGGAACTGTCAATTGCCGATCGCTGGATCATCGGTTTGTTCAATGAAACGGTTAAGGCCTTTGATGAACACATGGAAAACTACCGTTTCGATTTAGCGGCCAATACCATTTATGAATTCACTTGGAACCAGTTCTGTGATTGGTACTTAGAGCTGACCAAACCTGTGATGCAAAGCGGCACTGAAGCCCAGCTTCGCGGTACTCGTCACACCTTAGTGACGGTACTTGAGAAGATGCAGCGCTTAATGCACCCTATGATGCCTTACCTGACAGAGACTATCTGGCTGCGGGTTAAACCACTGGCTGGCGTCAGTGGCGATAGCTTAATGCTGGCAAGTTTCCCACAATATCAAGCTGATAGTGTGGATACACAGGCAATGGAAGATCTTGAATGGGTTAAGCAAGTCATTGTTGCGGTACGTAACATTCGCGCCGAGCTTAACATCGCCCCCTCTAAGCCGCTTAATGCCTTGCTACGCGGTGTGAGCGAGCAAGACCGTGCACGTCTTGAAGCAAACCAAACCTTCTTCACTACATTGGCCAAACTTGAGACGATCACCATTATGTCACAGGACGATGTGGCCCCGATGTCGACCACACAATTGATTGGCGATATGGAGCTATTGATCCCAATGGCAGGCCTTATCGATGTGGCTAAAGAAGTGGCCCGTATCGACAAGTTACTTGAAAAAGCGGCCAATGAATTTGCCCGTATCGAAGGTAAATTGTCTAATCAAGGCTTTGTGGCTAAAGCGCCTGCTGCCGTGATTGACAAAGAGCGCGCTAAGCAAGCCGAATATCAGCGCGATATGGACAAGCTCACTGAGCAGAAAAATGAGCTAGCTAAGCTAGAAGCTTAACTGTAGGTAAAAAGTTTTACGTGATACAGGCAAAAAGCTAAGCTCAAAACGCAACTAAAAAGGCAGTCATTGACTGCCTTTTTTATTAGCTAAATTAAGCCCTAAGGTTTTTAGCCATGCGCGTAAAAGAGTGTGACTCAGCGTCAATCCTGAACATGTCTTCTATTTCACCCAGCTTATTAAATCCAGTTGCTTCATAAAGACCAATCGCTGGTTTGTTGTTTGATAGCACCCAGAGATCAATCCAAACAAGCGCAGCTTCTTGCATAGCCCATGCTTGAGCCACTTGAATAAATCGCTTACCTAAACCGGTTCGTCTAGCACGGGTATGAACTCCCATCCCCAATAACGCCCTGTGCTCAGTATGAGCCTCTCCATGGCCGCGTAAATCAATATGACCGAGTAAATGCTCATCTTGATCTAATGCGCCCCATATTTTTCTCCAACCAGTTTGGCCAAAATCAGTCGCTATCCCTTGTGAAAAACGGCGCTTCATCTCTACTGTCACTTCGGGATTATCACGGGATAAAGGTTGAAATAAAGGTACCTCACCCTGGCCACTCTCAGCCAGTTGCTCGATTAAATAATCAAAGAATTTCGGTAAGTCTTGCTCTGTCAGTAGACGTATCGTTAATTGAGTCCCCATAAGTTACTGCTCCTTTAGTGAGATAGATACCCACAAAAATCTATCACTATTATTTTCCCTTGCAGTACTTATTACTGGCTCAAGATAATTTTTAGCTAATCATTTGGTATTTCCACATTCAATTAGGTAAAGTGACTGTGGTTATGTCAATTGGTGTAGCGATTGCCCACCTAAATTAACCAATTTGACTTTATTAATCAAGAGATTAACACTACATAATTATAATAATTGAAGGAAAGCTATGAGCGATTCCAAGGATACTTACGCAGATAACGATCTGCGAGAAGTGAAACAGTTAGGCATGTGGGCCTCCATTGCCAGCTTAAGTTATATTTTCTGGATAGTGGGCGGCATGGAGCTGGTTGAGCGCATGGCCTACTACGGCGTTAAAGCCAGCGCGGGCTTGTATGCCAAAGCGCCGGTATCCGAAGGAGGATTAGGCATAAGCCTGAGCGATTATGGTGTCATCATCGCGATTTGGGCCTTCATGCAAACTTTTATCCCTGTATTTACCGGGGGGATATCCGATAGAGTCGGCTACAAAGAGACCATTTTCGCCTCGACTATTATCAAAATTTGTGGCTATTTGGTGATGGCATTTTTTCCTAACTTTTATGGTTTTTTATTCGGGGCTATTTTGCTCGCAGGCGGCACTGGCATATTTAAACCCGGTATTCAAGGCACCTTAGTGCTCGCCACTGGCAGACAAAATACCTCTATGGCGTGGGGCATTTTTTACCAAGTGGTCAATATTGGTGGTTTCCTTGGCCCACTGGTTGCCGTACATATGCGCCAATTATCTTGGGATAATGTTTTTTATGCCTGCGCCGCGATCATCTCACTTAACTTTCTCTTTCTGCTGGCTTATAAAGAACCGGGAAAAGAGGCACGTTTAGAGCGTAAGCGTAAGATAAAATCCGGTGAACTCCACCAGCAAGCGCTGTGGAAAGATGCCCTGCATGAGCTTAAAAAACCTTTAGTCATTTACTACATGTTAGTCTTTGCCGGTTTTTGGTTTTTATACAACGCGCTGTTTGATGTCCTGCCTATCCACGTTGCCGAATGGGTTGATACCAGCGTTATCGTCAGCTCACTGTTTGGCCCTGAAGGCACAACCAATAGTTTTTTCCAATTCTGGTTAGGGTTAGATAACGCTGGTACTAAAGTCATGCCTGAGGGCATGATTAATCTCAATGCCGGTATGATCATGACCAGTTGTTTTTTAGTGGCGGCATTAACGGCAAAATACCGAATAACCTCAGCCATGTTAGGCGGCTGTCTGCTCAGTATTTTAGCCTTTGTGCTCATTGGTGCCACTAACGCCGCGTGGATCATGGTGCTGGCCATCGCGCTATTTTCTTTTGGTGAGATGATGATAAGCCCAAAGAAAAACGAATTTATGGGCAATATCGCCCCTGAGGGTAAAAAGGCCATGTATTTAGGCTTTGTGATGTTACCTCAAGGCATAGGCTGGACGTTAGAAGGGTATTTTGCGCCTAAACTTTACGAGATGTATGCATCAAAAGAGATTTTCTCGCTCGAACTTCTCCAAGAGCGTGGCATGAGTGCTAATGACATCAGCGCCATCCCTCAGGGCGAAGCCTTTACCACCTTGGTAAGCTATACTGGCGAATCAGCTCAGGCACTGACGACCTTATTGTACAACACCCATAATATCGGCATGGCTTGGTATATTATTGCTGCCATTGGCACCATCTCAGCAGTAGGCATATTTATCTACGGTAAATGGTTACTCACATTAAGAAATGCCTAACCAATAATTACCCTATAACTGAAATAAAAACAGATATGACTCTCTGTTTTTATTTCAAATAGGCATAAATTAGTATGGATTGTTTAGCACTTAATTTCATCGGATGTTAACTCACGACTTTCACCAACGGCTAATGCCTTATCTAATACTATTTGCCCCACAGAGAGTCGATGTAGGCCGATAACCGGATTTCTGAAACGGCCAAACATCCGCTTAATTTGATGATAGCGTCCCTCATAAAGGGTCACTAACGCCGTGTGACTATCGATAATGTCAAGCTCAGCTGGCAAGGTGGTGATGTTTTCAAACTCAAAATACATCCCTTGTGCAAAAGCGGCAATATACTCAGAGGTCAGTGGATTTTGCAGCTTAACCTGGTAGACCTTGCCCACCTTATACTCAGGATCCATCCGTTTTTTCGACCAACGACCATCATTGGTTAACAGCACTAATCCAGATGTATTGAGATCTAACCTGCCCACGATATGTAAACTTGCTTTATCATTCTGTTCTAGCAGATCGATCACTGTTTTGTGCTTATCATCAACTGTGGCACTGACCACTCCCACAGGTTTATGCAGCATAAGATAACGAGCTTGGTTTGCTTGTATTAATTTGTCGTTGACACAAATATGAGAAAATTCATCCACGATCATATCAATGTCACGCGCAAACTCACCATCAACGCTAACCTGACCTTTAGCCAGCATTAAGCGGACATGTTTGCGGTTAATTTGCAGCCGTTGACTGATAAATCGGTCTAAGCGGGCACGTTTGGACTCCATGTTATCTATCCTGCAATGGGGATAATTTTGTAAGCACAGCGACGCGCCCCCTGAATAATGTGCTCTTCTCGGCTAACTGTTGCCATTTCTTGTAACAAGGTCTGAAACAAGTTCAGCTCAGAGCGGCAGAAGTTCAAACACTGACTTGCTGCTGCACAAATTGGGCAATGATTCTCCAATAGCCAATAGTGATCCTTTTCTATTTGCACTGTCGCCATATAGCCTTCAGCCTCCCTTAATTCAGCCAGCGCATTCACTTTCCCTTCAAGTGATATTTCGTTTTGCAGTCGCAATTGATACTGAGCCAGTGATGCTTCTTCTCTATGGGCAATCAACTTTTCAAGACCTGAATCACCAAAGACGGTGATGACTGAATCTATCAGTTGCACCGAAAGCTCTTCATGACGATCACCGAAGTGACTATTACTTTTGAGAGTAAGAGACCACACTCGAGTTGGGCGACCACGGCTAGCCTTGATATCTTCAAAACTCACATCGCCGTCATCCTCAAGGGCTTGCATATGCTGGCGTACGCCCATGGTTGTCAATGACAACTCGCTGGCTAGTACTTTCGCTGTTTGTGGGCCTTGGGTTTTAAGTAATTGAATAATTCTGTCACTGGTTTTCATGACGCCTCCCCTCTGGCTTTGCTGGCTATGGTGCTATTTATCTTTTGTTACCCGAGAAGAAAACATGATGTAAATGACTCTGGTGCCCTATTATTACCGATCCTGCTATTAAGTAAACTTTTTTATTTACTTTATTTATGGTTTGAGCTTTACTTTATTTAGTAAAGCAATTACATTACTAAATATTAAATAAATAAAAAGGTTTACTAAATGGATTTACTTATCGTTAGCGGCAGCCAAAGAACTCACTCTCAAAGTGCCAAGGTCGCACACTACTTAACTCAGGCGGCAACAGATTTCTCTGAGGTAAGTCATATCGAACTCTGCCGTCATAACTTGCCCTTCTGGGATGGTGAGCCTGAAAGTAAGCTAGGCAAAGACAATCCGTGGCCCTTGATAAGCCAAAAGGTGAAACAAGCAGATGCCCTAATCTTAATCACACCTGAATGGGGTGGCATGGCATCGCCGCTGTTAAAGAACTTTCTCCTCATGTGTGATAACCAAGAGACTGCTCATAAACCTGCATTACTGATTTCTGTTGTTAGTGGCATAAGTGGCGCTTACCCCATTGCAGAGCTAAGAATGAACGCACTTAAAAACAATAAATTAGTTGCCCTCCCCGATCACCTGATCATACGTAACGTCACAGAAGTACTGAACAAACAGAATGACGGAGAGCTAACCACTAACTCTAGTGCGCACTCAAGAGAATCCGATCTTAAAGATCGCATTCAGTACAGTTTACATATGCTTTATCAATACGGTGAGGCATTAGGCGGCATTCGTGAAAGGCATCAATCGGTCCCCTACCCAAAACAACAAGAGTACCTTCATGGTATGTAATATCAAATACTTAGCACACCGCATCATTAGTCAATTTAGAATGATTCAGGCTTTAAATTCAAGGCAACATTGACTTAAATGTCATTGCCTTTTAAATCAATGTGAGGAATAAAAATGAACATGAATCAAGTCACACTCACCGTTAACAATATACAAAAAACCGCTGATTTTTATCGCTTAATGGGCTTTATTCAAATAGTGGATAGCCCACACTATGCCAGATTTGAGTGTCCTGATGGCCATGCCAGCTTTTCACTCAGTTTGCAGCCAATTGAAAAACAAAACAACAGTGTTATTTATTTTGAACATCAACAGCTAGATCAACTTGTCGAACAATTAATCGCCAAAGGTATTCATTTTGACCAAATGCCGACAATGCAAAGTTATCTATGGCGAGAAGCTGTACTACGCGATCCTTCAGGCAATAAAATTAAACTGTATTGGGCGGGTGAAAATCGGTTAAATCCCCCATGGAAAGTAGAACTCACCTAAATTGCACTTCACAAAAACAAATAAGGGATAATTTATGATACATCTGGAGCACTTAAACTTAGTCGTTAGCGATATTCCAAGCGCATTGAAGTTTTACCAAGCTGCCTTTCCACATTGGCATATTAGAGGGGGAGGAGAAGCCAATTGGCATGGTAAAGAGAGAAATTGGGTTCATTTTGGCGATGATTATCAATATCTCACTTTTAACGATGATGGTGTCGGTGACAACCGAGATTTAAGCGGGCATCAAGTCGGGCTGGCCCATTTTGCTTTTGTCACCTCTGATATCAATGGCGTCATCGCACGTCTAGCCGAAATGGGTTTTACTGTGGATAAGGATGGCGCTATCGATGACTTCAGACAAAATGTCTATTACCTTGACCCAAACGGTTATGAAGTGGAATTTGTGCAGTACTTAAGTGACATTCCAGCACAGCGAAACCGTTATAATTAGATCATAAAACGAACTAAATATGAGCAACTCCATTTATTTAATCAGCTATATGGCTACCTCAACGTTCTTGACTTGCTGCCGAGACTAGCCATTACTTTCGCACTTTAAAATGGACACTTATGCCAGCGCTTATCCTAGCCCAATAAGGAACGCCAGTAAGATTAGATAGAAAAAAAATCCGGTGATATACACTGAAAAAAAATCATTTTTTGCTAATCGTTTCTCATTACTAAAAACAGAAGGAAAATAAAGCGGTTTGCTAACTTGTCCGAAGGTAATCACTCTGAGCACCAAAGCGCCGGTGATGTAAAGGGTATATGAGAGTAAAAGCTCCCAAAAAAACCAGAAAAACAGTTCTGCTATGTTTCCAATCAACATACTTTCTCCTCTTTTAACTCCCATGTTTGATGACATGTGAACAATGCTTGTTAACTCGCTTTCCTTGATCACCCACTTTAGGTATCTCGCTGAATCATTATGATAAATACAAGCACAAGCCACTTTACCCACAGTTACTGTCAATGTCATGTTAAGTTTTGTTAACCGAAGAGTTGGTCTGTATTATTTCTCACTAAATAGATTCATTTTGGCTTTATTTCTTGTAAACTATTTAGAATACTTGTTTTGATTTCGGTTGGATAAGCAAAAAAAATGGATTTCAAATTTAAGATCGTCGCTAGCAGGCTCGAGTCGATGAAAGTAATTAGGGTGTGCCATTGCTGTTTCATGAGCTTTTACGAGTACCTCTTTGTCTGCATCCAGTGATGACCCCTTATAACCAAAATATTTAAGCGTGCCACTTAGTACATGGATCTGTCCGTACACCCCCTTTTTAGTATAATGCCGCTCTAACAACATCTTTGGCACACTCTCTTTCGTATATACCTCTGTGGATTGGTCATAAGTGTAGCCCTTGGGAATAAACGACATGACATTTCCTCACGCAAATAATAACCATCATTTAAGTGTAGATGGCGAGACATAACAAAGACAATATTTGATTTGCACGCTTCGCAGAGTAAACTATCCCTACTATCTCACAGCACTCGTACCCATGAAGACATCATTTAGTTACACCAAATCATATATATTAAACAAAGAATACTTTATAGAGTGCTTTGAAGAATCTGTCACTGTAGAGCGAAGTATTCGAGCCTACTACAAGGCACTCATTTTGTTTCTAATAGGTGCGTGCCTGCTATTCACTGGAATTAATGCTTACGCATCACTGTTTATTGTGGGATTGAGCGCAGTAGAAGCCTTAAGTGTAAGGTTTAAAAAAGCTTGGTGGTTATGGCGTCAAATGATTAGCCAATCTGCCAATAATGACGTTGAAATCAGCATTAATGATCAAGGAATAACCAGTAAATCACTGTATATCAATAGTCAAATATGTTGGGAGGATATTCAAAGCTCAAGCATAACCGACAGAGGCATTTTGATTAAACATCCAGCAGGTACCAGTTACCTTTCTAAGCTTATTTTAGACCAGAGTGCTATCGATTTTATCCGCCAGAAACTAAACAATAATGGCTAATAATGGCTAATAATGGTAAAAATAAAATGCTATTACCTACTTTATCCATAACTCAATATCAATGAGTCCTCTTCGCTCACGGGTCTAAATCTCACTATGCATTTAAGCAATAAGATTAGTTTAAATCAATCTTATTGAATCGATCCCTTTACTCGTCGGTCGTCTAAAGTTGATCAAACAAAAGACAAACTTTAGGTACCCCGTCGATGATTTCACATCAACACATCTTAGCCGTATTTTCACCACACCTTTGCGCACAATACGCGTTAAGTAAAGCCTTATTATTAGCCACTAAAACACAGGCAAAACTAACATTAATTAAGCTAAAACCACCCAAGTTCAGCTTGACTAAAGGGACATATTCTCCAATCGATGGACGCCTTGAAATTGAGAATGAAAATTTAATTAAGCAATATTGTTCTTTAGGTTTAGAGGTCGAAATTAAACACGCTTCCAGCCATTCAGCACCAGCAGAAATACTCACCGAACTTAAGTATAATCAATACGATATGGTTGTTGCTAATTACAAAAATCACCACCCTATTTTTCATGAGTTTTTCTTAGCTAATGAATGGCGTTTACTGAGACAAAAACACATATCTGTGATGTTAGTCGGTGATAAACCATGGAGAAAAAACGGTCATCTTCTCACCGCAATCGAAACCAATGATCGTAGTAAAAAACACCTCGCGTTTAACAAAAAATTACTCGATGAAACTAAAATATTAGCTAACATTTTGAGCCATAAAATCCATCTTGTTAATTGCTTCCAAGATGACAATTTAAGTCTGGCTGTCAAGCCACCTAAAAGCCGCTCACATCGTCAAAAAATCAAAACCCAGCACTGGTTAAATCTAGTCGATTCAGCTCAAGACTATCATTTAGAAAATAGCCAATTACATTTGGAGGAAGGACTCGCAGATCACATCATTCCAGCTGTTGCCGACCAATATCAAGCCACTATGGTCATCATAGGTGCCAGTGAACACCATAATTGGTTGAGTAAATTAAAAGGCCACACAAGTGAGCAGATTATAGATCAATTACATTGTGATATTTTAGCTATTAAACCCTCTTGAAGCGGATCTTAAATCGAGAAGTAGCTCGTGAAATATTATCACATACCACTATTTTAGTACCTTGCTACGTTGCTCAATGTTCCCCATCGCTAGCAATTTAGGCGATGTTTCTTGTGTCTGCAAAAAATCCGCTTTATTTCCCCAACCAAACCAATCAATATCAATCAATGACTGAGCAACGGGTCCACCTAAGGTATTTCCTGGACCTAATACAATTATCTTATCAGGGGCAAACTCTTTTACTGCCACTTGTAACGCCTTAGTAAAATGATAGCTTTGCGTCACCTGCGATCCCAAAGTATAATTTCTGAGCTTATCAGTGTCGGTACTGTGTGGTGTCCATATGCCGCCTTCACCATCAATTAGAGGAACTGAAGGTGAAGTGAATAGAGTGTTAGGTAGATCATTGAGTCCATTCTCAGCAATATGCGCTAACATTGGCGAATGAAATGCACCGTGATTATACAAACGCATTGGGTAGCGTTCATCGATGTTTGGCAATATCTCTTCGAGGCGTTTTAGGCCTGCTTCATTGCCTGCTAATACTCGGTACCCACCCAGAAAAATCGATGTGTAAATCTCACAATCCGATTCAGATGCCACCAATGTGATCGCATCATCAATGATTGCCGTTAGCCTGTTATCTCGCCGCCACGCTTGGTCCATTTCTGGGTAAATTAGCTGACCACCAATTAATCCAGTCTGCATCATTGAGCCCATGGTATTAATCACATCAATGGCTGCATCAGAATCTAGTACGCCAGCACAAGCTAACGCAATATACCAGCCCATAGAATTACCTGTTACAGCGACAATGTCATATTTTTCGGTGTCAATATCCATAAAGTCAGCCATGGCACACGCATAGATTAAGGCTGACGCATTCTCACCTGCAGTGTGTCGCTTAAAAGAGTATTGATTAGCAGCGTCTAATTGCTGAATACTTTCTTGACCTAAAGCTTCTCGATAGGCATCAATACTTTTTATCAGCGCCACTTTATCCTGATGATAGGTCTGTAAATACCCCAACTCATCCTTGTTGTAACACCCTCTTCCTGGCGCAACAACCAGCACTCTCTCTTTGCTCATATATTCATTTTTTACTTCAATCGCCATAATGTTATAACGCCTCCTTCAATAGCGCGTGATCACACTCTTTACCTATCAAAGTCATTGCAGCTTCGACAATACGCTCTCTAGTAGGTAATGGTAATGTCGCCGCATCAGCAAGCGGAATAAAGCAATCTTCTGCAGTTAATCTCGCCAATGGCGGACATGAAGGACCGAGTAACTCAGTAAACCCCGTCATTAATGCTTCACTTATTGAGCCGGTCTTGCGGCACTCATCGACGATTAGGATATGCCTACAATCTTCGACGCTGGCAACTATTGCCTCTATATTTAAGGGGGCCAACCAACGAATATCTATCACTTTGACTTTTAATCCCTTTTCTATCAAAATCTTCTGTGCCTGACGACTCAGGTAGTAACCATTGCCGTAACTGATAATTCCCAGCTCATCACCTTCACCCTCTTGGTAAATTTCACCTAACAGCATTGGCTTAGCATCCTGCTCTGGAATATAACGATTTGCCCAAAGGCCATCACCAGTATCATGCAGATCTTTGGTCATATAAAGTGCTATAGGTTCGAGAAAAATGACCACTCTTTGTTCCTCATGGGCGAGCCTCACACTCTCTCTTAACATGGCTACGGCATCCGCTCCATTTGATGGACAAGCGATAATTAATCCAGGAATATCCCTAAATACTGCAAAAGAGTTATCATTATGGAAATGCCCACCAAACCCTTTCTGGTAACCCAACCCTGCAATACGGATCACCATAGGATTAGTGAACTGTCCATCAGAGAAAAAGGGTAACGTTGCCGCCTCACCTCTGATTTGATCTTCAGCATTATGTACATAGGCAAGGAACTGAATTTCAGGAATGGGTAAGATGCCGTTATGTGCCATGCCTATCGCTAACCCCAGAATAGAAGTTTCATCAAGCAAGGTATTGATCACTCGATTTGGCCCAAAGCGCTCGACCAAGCGAGACGTCACATGATAAACCCCTCCTTTTTTACCCACATCTTCACCACAGACAACAATATTGGCCAAACGTGCCATCAATTCAGTCAGAGCTAAATTGAGCAATTTCCCCATATGAAGCGGTTTGCTCAATGCCAGTTTATCCGCTTTGAACAACACAGCTCTGTGCTTTGTATCTAAATAATGACTTCTTTTAACAAGCAGTTTAGGTGGAATAATAGCTACCATAGCTTGCGCTACCGTTTGCAATTTAGGTCGACTCACTGCCATATTGGCAATCGCTGCAATGCGTGCCTTCATCGTTTGATAAAGCACAATGATCTGTTTCGAATTCATTAAACGAGCTTCAATGAGTTGCTGCGCGGATACAATTAAAGGATCTTGAGTTTCATTGTCAAAAATCTGCTCTTTACTCATATAAGCAATTTCTGCATCACTGCCTGCATGACCCATTAAACGTACTGTTCTAACATGAAGAAACACCGGTTTACGATGCACTCTGGCATATTCAGCAGCAGCCTTGCTCACCTTGTAACAATCGAGAACATCCCTGCCATCACAGTAGAAATACTTAAGTGAGGCACGCTGACTAAAATTAGCAGCAATCCAGCCTTTAGGCGTCGGAGTCGAGATACCGATACCATTATCTTCGCAAATAAACACAATCGGTAACGGAACTTGCTGATATGCTGCCCAGCAAGCGGAATTAATCGCAGTTTGAGCACTTGCATGGTTAGCTGACGCATCGCCGAAATTGCACAGCACAACACTGTCAGAGGGCATAACAGAAGCGATTGATAACCTATGCGTTAACGGAATGCTCAACGCTGCACCGACGGCCTTAGGCAAATGAGAGGCAATGGTCGACGTTTGCGGGGGGATGCTTAGTCGCTTGCTGCCCAATACTTTATGGCGACCACCAGAAGTGGGATCATCACTGGATGCAGCAAAAGACAACAACATATCATAAAGAACGGTTTCTCCAGGAACTTGGCGACTCCGCTCTATCATAAAGGCACCGCTACGATAATGCAGGAATGCCATATCAGTTGGCTTAAAAACTAAACCATAAGCTGCATTTCCTTCATGTCCTGAGCTACCAATCGTGTAGAAACCTTGATTTCTTGCTCGCATTTTTCGCGATTCAAGATCCAATAATCGACTCTTAAGCTGAGATTCAAACATACCGATAAAATCACTGTCAGACAGTGCTAATTTTCGATGATCCCAACCCTGCCCTATATCACTAAAAGCTTGTTTATCGACACGTTCAATAAAGCTTTTATCTAACGCTACTGCCCTATCTTCCATAATTGTACCCACTCATTTAGCTAATTTAACAGGCTAAAACACAAAAAATGCCTCATTTTTCTTAACTAAAAGCCTGAATGCCTGTCTGAGCTCGCCCTAAGATAAGCGCATGAATATCATGAGTCCCCTCGTAGGTATTCACTGCCTCGAGATTCATCACATGGCGAATAACATGAAACTCATCAGAAATACCATTACCTCCATGCATATCACGAGACATACGAGCAATATCCAATGCCTTGCCACAAGAATTTCTTTTAATCAAAGAGATAGCTTCAACAGATAAGGTATTTTGGTCCATTAAACGTCCGGCTTGTAAGCAAGTAAATAAGCCTGTGGTGATTTCAGTTTGCATATCAGCCAGTTTTTTTTGAATGAGCTGGTTCGCAGCTAATGGGCGGTTAAACTGAATTCTATCAAGTGTGTACTGACGAGCTCTATGCCAGCAAAACTCAGCAGCGCCCAATGCTCCCCAAGCAATACCGTAACGCGCTTTATTCAAACAACCAAATGGTCCCTTTAATCCTTCCACATTGGGCAATAAAGCAGACTCTGACACTTCGACATTATCCATCACAATTTCACCAGTCACTGATGCACGCAATGAGAATTTACCTTCAATTTTAGGTGCACTTAACCCTTTCATTCCCTTATCTAAAATGAAACCACGGATCTTACCTTCAAGCTTTGCCCACACAATAAACACATCGGCGATCGGTGAGTTGGTGATCCACATTTTGGCGCCGTTGAGCCTATAGCCGCCATCAATAGGCTCTGCACGGGTTTTCATCCCGCCGGGATCAGAACCGACATCCGGTTCAGTTAACCCAAAACACCCAACCCATTCGCCAGTGGCTAATTTAGGTAAATATTTAACTCGTTGCTCTTCACTGCCATAAGCATGTATTGGGTGCATCACCAAAGACGACTGCACACTCATCGCCGAGCGGTAACCACTGTCAACGCGCTCGATCTCACGAGCCACCAATCCGTAGCTAACATAATTGACATTTGAACAACCGTACTTTTCAGGTAATGTAGCTCCCAGCAGCCCCATTTCACCGAGTTCATTCATGATCTCGCGGTCAAAATACTCCTCTCGATTAGCCATTAGCACTCGACTCATCAATTTATCTTGAGCATAGTCATACACGCTATCGCGTATCATTCTCTCCTCATCAGAGAGTAAAGTGTTTAGCTGTAAGGGATCTGTCCAGTCAAAATGTACTCGCGCCATGGTGTTATCCTTTTAAAGGCAAAATAAATCATTCATCGCTAGTTTATAAAACAATCATTTCTTATATTGCTTACAATAAGCATAAATGCGCATAAAGAAAAATAGTCTTTTTCTTTATCTGGTATAGTCTTTACCTATGGGTTGTTTTGTACAATTCGGCATTAGAAGAGAGTAAAAACAATAAAAACAACAAAGTAACGCTAAAAAAAGACTCGACTATCACGTATCAGTTTGCATCAAATAGAGCAAAACCTCTGCCTAAGTCTCTTTTATAATGTTATCCTAGGTGTTAATTCTGTGATGAGTGTAATAAGCGGTGTCATGAACAGGTTCAAACTGGTTGCCTTTGCCTACATTTTTCTCCCTTTCTTCTCTTGGGGGCATGACGCTATACCCTGCGAAAACGAAACTAAATGTATCGAACTTAGCCGCTGGGATATTGGTCTTGCTTTTGGTTATGGTGAACGCAGTAACCCACTTAAAGATTACGATGATATGCCTATCTATCTAATACCTACTTTTGCTTATTACGGTGAAAGTTGGTTTTTTGATAATGGCAATGTCGGCTACACATTAGCCGAAGAAGAACAATTCACTCTTAACTTAACCACGAGTCTCAGTACCGACAGTGCATACTTTCATCGCTGGGATCCATCAAATATTTTTATCGCAGGTACCAATGAGCTTCAAAGGAACCCAGCCACTAATCTTACAAGAACATTCTCAAGAACCGTTAGCCCACCTGTTATCGGCCCTTTAGATAAAAGAAGATTTACTTATCTAGGTGGCCTAGAAGCTTTTTTTTACACCCGAGCCGGTATCATTAACTTTTCACTAGCCCACGATGTACTAAATGTACACCAAGGTACCGAAGCTAAAGTAAAATGGCTTTATAATCTAGCTGTCAATAACTGGAATTTTGAATTGGCACTGAGGTTAGACTGGAAAAGTGAAAACCTAGTAGATTATTATTACGGGGTTAGAGAAAGTGAAAGTCTTTATTGGAGTCGTGCCTACAAGGCAAAATCAGCATTAAACACAGGAATTGAATTGACCAGCCATTACGTCATGAGTCAGCATTGGGATCTGTTATTTTTAGCTCGATACACAAAAATTGCTGATGAAATAGCTGAAAGTCCGCTACTTAACGAAGACTATACGAGTACCTTTTATATTGGTACAAGTTATAGATTTTAAAACAGGTGAAAATATCCACAACCATAATGACTTTATTTCTGTTGCTCTGCTTAACAATCACGAGCAGTAAACAGACACTAGCAAATGAAACTGAACAATTAAGGACCAAACTAACCATATCGCCCGAATTTTGTATCACCTCTGATAAGCAGCTCACTTGTGAGTTAATGGTACAGCTCTCTTGGGAAAGTGAGCAACTCAGGTCAATCTGTATTTTATCTGACTATGAACACATGGCTAAATGGTGTTCAGAAAGTGCTGAGGTTAATTCATTAAACTTAAATATAAGCACAACAGAAGATATTCAGTTTGTAATGATAGATAAAGCAACACATGAAACGCTTGCTAAGGTCAAACTAGAAGTCACACCGACTGTAGAAGCCAAAGTGAGAAGACGCTATCGTAACCCTTGGAGTTTATTCTAATGACAGATCCTCAACCACCCCATAGAGTCTTACTGGTAGAAGATGATATTCGCCTCGCCAATTTGATTATGGACTATTTAAAGTCTCATGGAATTCACGTTGAAGTTGAACGTAGAGGTGACACTGTACTCACACGCCTGATTAACTATAAACCTGACATCATTCTACTCGATATTATGCTTCCTGGAATGGACGGTTTAACATTATGTGAGAAATTACCAGACTACTTCGCTGGTCCTATTTTACTGATGAGCGCCCTCGGCTCAGCGGAAGATCAGGTCAAAGGCTTAGAGTTAGGTGCCGATGACTATGTCGTCAAACCTGTCGATCCCGCTCTTCTCATTGCCAGAATTAATAACTTACTACGCAGAACGGCAAAACCACCTAAAGTAGAGTCTCATTGTTTATCTTTCGGAAAACTAAGCATAGATCCTCATGTTCAAGTCATTAGGCTTGACGATCTTGAAGTGGATTTGACTAGCCATGAGTTTGAACTTCTCTGGTTATTGGCCTCTCAAGCTGGGCAAGTATTAAGTCGTCAATATATTTACCAATACTTGCTTAATATCGATTTTGACGGTAAAGATAGAAAAATCGACGTGAGGGTCTCAAGATTGAGAAAGAAACTGGGTGATAATGTTGAAACACCTTTTAGAATTAAAACTGTTTGGGGACAAGGTTACTTATTTGCTCCTGAAGCGTGGACTAATTAAATTTAATTGAAAAGTCAGTTTTAACTAAACTGCGTTATAGACGGAACTAAACATTGAAACGACTTTTTATCAGCCTGTATCTGCTCATCAGCTTAAGTATATTAGGTATAGGTTGGACATTAGATAACATTTGGCAAAATAATGTCGAAGACAGCGGTTCAATGGATGCACCGCTAATCGCATTAGCACAATTACTGAGTAAGCTACCGGAACAAGACCGCTTAGACTACTTAACCCAAATAGGTCACAACCCTCGTTACCCACTTGAGCTGGTAGATTCTAATCAAATAGCCTTAGCAAATCAGCACACGTTAACGAATAAAAATGTCGTTATCACCACATTAGATGATCATTTAGAGCTCCATTTTATCAAGGTTGACCAACAAATTCTAATCGCGGGTCCCATCGAAATCGATCCACGCGCTCCCTTACGTAAACTCTTTACCTTATTTTTCTATTTATCATTAGGGCTAATTGCACTTATCTGGGTATGGCCATTATCAAGAGATTTAAAAACCCTGCGTAATGCCACTCATGAATTTGGACAAGCAAAGTGGGACACACAAATAGAACTTTCTCCTCGCTCACAAGTACTACCATTGGCCACAACATTTAATGAAATGTCCAAGCAAATAAGTACCCTGATCGAAAACCAAAAACACTTGTCTAATGCTGTTTCTCATGAAATTCGTACCCCACTCGCTAGATTAAAGTTCGCTTTGGCATTAATGCCTCATTACTGTAAACCAGATTCAGACGAACAACGTAGAACCGAGTTTATTGAAGAAATGCAGCTCGATGTTAAGGAAATGGAGAACCTCTTGCAAGAGTTGCTCACCTATGCAAGCCTTGAGTCACAACGTAAAGAAGCACAGTTTGAACATTGCGATCTTACCGCAATTACCCTGCAAACCATTAAGCGTTTATCATCATCAAATACACCACCGATAAAATGCAATAATAACGCACTGCCAGTCTACCTTTTGGGTGATCCATCCCTGATTGAAAGAGCGATACAAAACTTAATCACTAACGCCCAAAGGTTCGCTCAACACGAAATAAACATTGAAATAGAACAAAGTCAGCAGCATATCTACCTGTGCGTCGCCAACGATGGACCTGGAGTACCAAAGAAAGACCAAAGTAAAATATTTGAACCTTTCTACCGTAGTCAATCTGTACAAAATGGCAATAAAGGACATGGTCTGGGCTTAGCAATTATCAAACGAATTATGGATAGGCATAAAGGAAACGTTAAACTTGAAAGCTGTGAAGATAAAACGTGTTTTATACTAAGTTGGCCGAAGCCTGAAATACTTATTCCAAAGTAAAATCATCTAAAGATAAATCAGTGCCTTGCGATGACGTAGCAGCCTCGAAATCGAATGATGAGTTTACCTCTGCAATCTCTTGCTGTAATTGCGCTTTCCTCGACTTTATTATCGCGAGCTGACGGCGGCGTTTTCTCTGCTTACAAAGGCGAATAACGTCATATTTTTTCGCATCAGAAAATATTAACCAATTAAATCGCTCGTCTCTATTACGCAAGCAGCCTTTGCAATACCCCCGAGCATCGGTTTGGCAGATCCCAATGCAAGGACTTTGAATTTCAAAGAATTCTAATTGCTCCATCAATGCCCCCCCCCATCTTTACGCTCTTCAGAATATAGATATCATCAAGTTTCCGTTACTTAACGAAAATAAATCAGATCAATATAAATCGCTTAACAAGACTTAAACTTACAAAATAAATAAACAAATACATAAACAAATAAAAACAATTGCAACCTACCATTTCTTAGTAAGCCGTCAGATTGACAACCTTCATAAAAGCTTAGTCAAAAAATCATAAAACCCTGCTAAACTAGCCAACTTAATAAAACTTTTAACTCATCAAAAATAAACTTAAACAACATTTTTCACATGGAAAAAATAATATGTATCACACTGCTGTAAAGCCTTACTCAATGATTATCACGTTAGCTGGTACATTACTGCTAGCTGGCTGTGGGGGGAGTGACAATGATAAAACAGATGACAAAGTCGCTGCACAAGTTGGCCCAAGACCATTATATTTAATCACTCAAATGCAAGATAGTGAGCTTAAAACAACACTAGCACAATGTCGTGATCAACCATTTTACCGCAGTGATTTTTCCATAGGTCATCGTGGTGCAGCAATGCAGTTTCCCGAACATACTAGAGAATCTTACCAAGCGGCCATCGATTCAGGTGCAGGGATCGTTGAATGCGATGTAACCTTTACCTCAGACAAAGCCTTGGTCTGTCGTCACTCTCAGTGTGATTTGGCAGCCACCACTAATATTTTATCGATCCCTGAACTGGCAGCGCAATGCTCAGTACCTTTTACTCCTGCCGCTAATGGTGAAAAAGCTCAGGCCACCTGTTGTACAAGCGACATTACTCTTGCACAATTTAAAACACTTAAAGGTAAAATGGATGGCGTAAATCCTAATGCGACCAACGTAGAGCAATTCATGGCTGGAACAGCAAATTGGCGCACCGATCTCTACTCAGGTAATGGCACATTAATGACCCATGCAGAAAGCATTGCGATGTTCAAAGCAGCAGGAGTAAAAATGACACCTGAACTAAAATCAGCAGCAGTACAGATGCCATTTGATGGATTCAGCCAACAAGATTATGCACAAAAAATGTTAGATGAATACCAAGCTGCCGATGTTCCAGCATCACAGGTTTATCCACAGTCATTTCATCTTGAAGACATTCAATATTGGATCTCAAATACACCAGAATTTGCTAACCAAGCGGTATTTCTCGACGAAAGAAATGAGCATGAAGGTTTAGATCCTCAAAACCCTGATACTTGGGTACCAAACATGGATGAATTGAAAAACCAAGGCGTCGAATACATCGCACCTCCTTTATGGATGTTAGTCACTTTAGATAATAATAAAAAAATTGTTCCGTCTGAATATGCCAAAGCAGCCAAAGCTGCACAGCTTAACATTATCACTTGGTCACTGGAACGCTCAGGGATAATAACTGATGTAAATGAAACTGATGGCAAGAAAGGGGGTTGGTATTATCAAAGTATCGAAGGAATTATCGATAATGAAGGCGTTGCCTTTGAATTATTAGATGTATTAGCCAAAGATGTGGGAGTTAAAGGGGTATTTTCAGACTGGCCAGCAACAGTGACTTACTATGCAAACTGCATGGGGATTAAGGACTAATTACTCCACTTTAATAAGCGTAGGGTGCTGATTATAATTTAATCGTCAGCACCTCTAACATTTTTCTATAGACATAGACATAAACCTAATACTTCTCACTTGCATATTTAGCCATATCTTTTTGCGATACATTTTCAGCTAAAAAACTGACTATTGCTCAAATACTCTCTGTTGATACAAGGTAAAAAAAGCTTAATGAAACAAATAATTAAGCCAACCCTGCATTCTTAACAGTACCTTGCGCATGATTGCTACATGGGAAAAGTAATGAGTATAAACAGCAGCCTGCCCAGCGACTCCAGCAGGAAAATTATTTCGTATCGCATTATCATCAAGTTCAATCAAAACAATCACTCTTCCTCGCTGCATCAAATGCTGTGATGAGATTAGAGCACCTGTGGACTGGAGCTCACCCTCTGCCATAGCAGGTAACACTCTTGCGACTTTCCCAGTGAACACCTGACCAGGAGCTGCATCTAATATCACTTCAGCCTCATCTCCCTCTTTAAGCCTTAAAAGTGAGTTCTGCCAGAATGCTCCAGCAAAATAACGCTCCTCGTCTGGAATAAAGCTCATCAGCGATCGTAAAGGCATAGGAACAGCAACAATACCAGGTCTAAGAGCCATTTGAGTCACCATGCCATCAGAGGGCGCCCTAACAACGGTCATCTTGAGATCGAACAGCGCCTTATCGAGTTGCCCCTGAATTTCAGCAACCTTAGTGTTAACTCCATCAATATTGGAAAGAAATGCAAGCCTGCTCTTTAGCTCTTCAGCTAAAGACATTGTCAGCTGTGCTTCTGATGCTAAATAAAGCTGACGTTTATCATCGAGTTCAAGTTCAGTAAAAGGAGAATTTGGCCCCCCTTTTATCTTACCTTTAGCGTAACGTGCATAAGCTGATTTGGTCCTATCTCTATCTGCTGTCGCTCGGTCAACATTCGCCACTGATGATTGCCAAGTTGCTTCAAGTTGGGGCACTTCTTGTTCAGCTGATAGCAGTGCAGCTTGTTTCTGTTTTACAACAGCTCTGAAAGGAGTAGGGTCAATTCTAAACAGTACATCACCTTCTTTCACTGGCACGTTAGGCTTCACCTCAACCGAAGTCACTACCCCTCTTACCGCCGGGTTTATCGGAACCGAAACAAAATATTCTTTAGCAAATGGAGTATAGGGGTGGTTATAGTTCATCAAAAGAATTAAAGCACCAACAATAAATACCCCACCCAGAATCGCTGTAGGTACCGTCCATTTATTTAAAGGGATCCTAAAAATTTTAAAAATGGCAATACAAATAGCGGTATAGGTAAGGATGAGCAATAGATCCATCTTATACCTCCGTTTTGCTAGGAGGAGTATCACAGGAAGTAACGACGGACTGTTGACATTTATTATCAAGTTCTATCGATTGCAATCTAAGCTCTAATTTTGCCACTGTTTCATTGAGCAATTTCATTTCATCTTCTAAAGTAAGCTCCCTTGCTAATATAGAATTAAAGCCCCATCCTCTGTCTTCGCGGTACAAAGTGGCCCAAATCCAAAGAAATGGCCAAATAGCATGTAACGTAAACAGACTCACCCAACCAGCGATATGCAGTGCATCTTGCTGAGGATGATTACGTTTTTTTGCAATTTCATAGGGGATATCGTGGATCACGATAATTCCATAAAAAATAAAAATAGCAACGAATAAAATGACGCCCAACGCAAAGTAATCTAAAAACACGGTTAGCTCCTTTGTTGCTATAAATCCTACTGACTAATAAATAGATCATCAATTTTATTAACTGATATTGATATAAAATTAACCTTAGAATATTTTCACAACAAAGCACCATAAAAAAACAGATACTTGTTATCTAATATTAATTAACCTTATTTTTCACTTTACCTGCTAAGAATGCAGCGAGATTATCAATAGCAATACTCAGTAAGTTCTGCCTAGCTTCTAACGTAGCCCAAGAATTATGTGGAGTGACACTAATATTGGTCGCTGTAAGCAATGGATTATCTCTTTGTGGAGGCTCGGTTGAGAGAACATCCAATCCTGCTCCAGCAATATCACCATTAGATAACGCTTGGCTCAACGCAGCTTCATCGATAAGTCCACCACGTGCGGTATTGATCAAAATGGCCGTTGTACGCATCGATTTTAGCCATTCACGATTAATGATCTTATCCGTTGCTTCTGTTAACGGGCAATGCAGAGAAAGTATATCCACTTGAGGTATCATCTCATCTAACACACTCCACTTTACACCAGCAGGTAAATCCACCAACGGTGTACGTGTATTAACTAACACTTTCATCCCAAAAGCTAAAGCCAGAACACTCACTTGTCGACCTATGGCACCATAGCCCATTAAGCCCAATGTTTTTCCCTTTAAAGACTGCAGTGGATTAAGAGTAAAGCAAAAATCTTGACTCTCATTCCATTTCCCTTGCATAACTGCATTGTGATGAACCGCGACTTGTTGAGTATGGTGAAGTATATGAGCAAAAACCATTTGAGCAACAGCATCAGCCCCATAATCAGGTACGTTGGTCACAACCACTCCGTATTCAGCTGCCGTAACCAAATCAACCACATCGGTGCCAGTGGCAAGCACACCTATATATTTAAGTTTTGGGAGCTTAGTGAGAATATTCGTTGATATTTTAGTTTTATTAGTCAACAGTATTTCAGCATCTGTTGCGCGATAGAACAAATCCATTTCAGAGGTTCTATCATAGCAAATCAATTCATCACCATTGGTAAGCTTACCAAGTTGCTCCCAATTTAAGTCTCCTGGATTAAGCGTATAACCATCAAGTACTACTATTTTCATTGTATTTATGTCTCTACTAAAATTTCAGCTTAGCACCCAAGTTTATCTGTCCTTGCCACATGATATCTGAACGTATTGACCACAAGCAGTCTCCATCATCACAAAATAACATGCTATCACTATCAATAAAGGTGGCATAACCTCTAGCCTCTGAAAATATCGAAATAGATGATGTTAATTGATAGTCAATACCGGCACCTAACCCCATCGAAAACAGTGTCTCATTTGAGTACTCCCCACTCGGTCGCATACTCGTCAACCCTAAACTTGCGCTAACATAGGGCTTTAAATTACCATTTGGAAAATACAGAGTTCCGCCAATATGTAAATAATCCAAATCAAGATCTATGATTGGCGCAGTGCTCACACTGCCATTCGCTTGTAATATTGGAGACTGATGACTGTACATAAGATAAATATCACCAGGATCTAGCGTCGTAAACCCCATCATAAGGCCATAATGCTCTGACTCTGAAAGGGTGAGATTTCCACTTTCATTATTGGTCAAGTGACTGGTATCAGCACTTTTTACGCTGAACTCACTCGTACCAACACTATAACCTCCAAACGGAGCAACAAACACATCAGCAAAAACCGCTGAGGCAACTAACAGACAAGTCGTCATAAATGAGAAACATCCAATGTGATGCACTATGTTCATATCCGTTCTTCTCATCAATGAGTTAAGTCGTGATATTAACGCATACCTCGATCTGTTTTAACTTTATCGTAGGCAGCTTGAATATCTTGAGTTTTTGTTTTCGCCAGCTCCATCATCTCTGGAGGTAAGCCCTTAGCGACTAATTTATCTGGGTGATGTTCATTCATCAATTTACGATAACTGCGTTTTATTTCTTGATCCGACGAAGCGTCGCTTAAACCAAGTAAAGAATACGCATCTTCAATGCTAGTTTGATTATTATTTCCACCTTGATGGAAATTAAACTCAGCCTGCCAGCGCTTAAGCAATTCATCAAGTTGTGTACGGCTAAAACCGAGTTCATAAGCAATAACCAGTAACACCTCATGCTCTTCAGGATCTAGCTTAGCATCTGAAAGTGCTGTCTGGATCTGGATCTCAAGAAACATCTGTAGCAATTCTTTACGCCCCATGGAGATAACACGAAAAGTGGCTAAACATGCTTTAATGTCAAAATCGCTCTCTTTCCCCTCTTTAAATGCAGCTTGCGCTTCTTTTCTCGCCTCACCTTTTAATTGCATTTGATCCATTAACATGGTCGCAATACGAATATCATTTTCAGTGACATGGCCCGACGATTTAGCCACGTGTCCCATAACCGAGAAAGTCGTCTTAAAAAATAGAGTCTGTCGATTTGCCCCCTTACCTATCATGCCGCTAAGTTGCGCACTTTTTTTATCGAGCTGGTGACCTAGCCAAAGACCTATAATTGCGCCAAGGATACGACCAAACATAAAACCAATGGCAAAACCAAAAAACTTACCCCAAATACGCATCAAAAAACCTTAATATCTAAATATAAAAATAATAGTAAAACCAAATACTCATCAACCTTGCTGACGCTTCTCTAACTGTTCCAAACGCTCTATCGTACCAACGTCACACCAAAAACCTGCAAAGTATTCACCAGAAACGAGTCCAAACTCCATTTTATTCCTCAGAAGAGGCCCAAGAGAAAAAACGGTATCTGGTGCCCCATCAAAAAGAGAAGGGTGATAAATCCCCATGCCAGAGAATGTCAAAGTCACTTCATCAGCAAAACATGTATTATATACTAGGCCGTTTTTCAGTGAGAAATCTCCTTGGGGGTGCTGGCTAGGGTTATCAACTAGCCATAAATGCGCCAACGTATCTTTAAGAAGCGCATTTAAATCAAGGTATCGAAAATCTGGTAACTCATCAATAAACACATCACCATTGATAACAAAAAATGGTTCTTCTCCCAGTAATGGTAAGGCTTGCTTAATTCCTCCGCCAGTTTCTAACGCACAGAGCTCAGCACTATACTGAATACTCGCCCCAAAGCGACGACCATCACCTAACGCTTCAACTAACTTATGCCCAAGCCAAGCATGATTAATAACTATATCCCTAATACCCATTTCTACCAATCGCTCAATATGGTAAATAATTAATGGTCTTTCAGCGACACAAATCAAGGGTTTAGGCACACTATCTGTTAATGGTCTTAGTCTCTCACCTCTACCAGCAGCCAAAATCATCGCTTTCACGATCTCGCCTCAACAGCTGGGATCACACAATCTGAAACCCACATATTAAATGAATGAAACTCTGGATAGCGAGCTGAGATATCTCTAATATATTCAAGAGTTAATGGGATATCAGCCATATAAGCTGGTTTGTTATCCCGATATTTTAGCCGTGCAAAAATTCCTGCCGCTTTGATATGTCGTTGTAACCCCATCAAATCAAACCAACGAGTATAAGTCGATAAAGTCACATTCCCTTCAATCAAGGCTGAATACTTCAATTGTTCATAATGTCGTTTCATTAATGTATCCACGATATTGTCTGGCCAACGAATGTAACAATCTCTTAGAAGAGACACTGCATCGTATGTCACAGGCCCCAATACAGCATCTTGGAAATCGATCACCTTTAGTTCATCATTTTGTAACATCAGATTTCGGCTATGGTAGTCTCGATGCATGCCGATTTTAGGTTGTGTATTAGCACTCTCAATTAGACAAGAAAACACTATTTGCAGCATATTTCGAGTCTTTTCATCAAGTTTGATACCAAGGTGATGTTTTATCAACCAATTAGAAAAAATATCTAATTCGAGTTGAATAAAAGCATCATCATATAAAGGTAACCTTTCCCCTCCGCTCTGGGTCACTAAACTCACTTTTGTTAACAGTGATAGAGCCTGACTATAATACGCGGTAACATTGTCTTCATTTAATACTGAAAGAAGCTCAACATCACCTAAATCACTTAGCAACAAAAAACCATCTTCTATATTTTTTTCAATTACTTGAGGAACCTTAATACCTTTTTCTGAATAAGCGTTAGCCATATTAATAAATGGAGTAACGTTAATCAATTCAGGGGGCGAATCCATGACGATAAAGCTTATATTCTCGTGTTGAACACGAAAATATCGTCGATAACTAGCGTCACCAGAAATCAGTTTAGGGAAAACGGGTGAATCGAAAATTTGATGCAACCATCTATTTAGCGCAATAAATCTAAGTTCTGACAAGGACACCTCATGGCTCTTATGTAAAAATTGCTTTATTATAAAGCAAAATGTGATCGGCTAATAATCTCAATATCGATATTTAGCCCAGTTACATAAAAATTAAGGTGACTTTTGTCCCTCACTATTATTTTACAAACGAAGAAATCCTATTAAAAGACTCAAAATGCAGACCCGTTATTTATTGGCACTAAGCTTACTTCCACAATTAGTCTTGGCGGAAGAAACGACCATGACTTCCGATGCTACCATGCAATGCATCGTCGAGCCTCCCGTTCCACATATCACAGCCAAGGACAATGAAGATACTGACTATTTAACGCAAGAAATCAGGATTATGTCTAATCGTTCGGAAGCTCAAATGGGTCAACAAGCCAAATTTACTGGTGATGTGTCTTTTAGTCAGGGCAACCGTAATATCGCCGCTGACGAAGCCATTTTAGATCAACAAAAAGAACAGCTAGACGCTAATGGCAGTTTGATTTTTCAAGATCCAATGATAACCATTACAGCTGATTCTCTCATTGCAGAAATGCGCACTAATACCGCATCACTTTGGGGTGCACAATATTGGCTCAATGGTCGGCAAATTCATGGCAATGCTGAAAAGTTAGAAATAACCCCTGATAACGATCTGCATTTAAGCAAAACCAATTTTACCAGCTGTCCACCAGGAGATAGCTCATGGCTATTTGAAGCTGACACCATCAAAATTGACAGCACAGAAGAGTCGTTGGAACTATCAGATGCAAAATTGAAAATAGGGGGGGTCCCTGTATTTTATATTCCATATATGTCTGTGCCTATCTCTAATAAACGTAAATCTGGTTTTTTATTTCCAGAGTTCGGTAACAATTCAACCAACGGCATGGAAATTTCGACCCCCTATTATTGGAATATCTCACCAGAATATGATCTGACCCTGACGCCTAATTACATGACTTCTAGAGGGTTATTCCTTAAAACTGATTTTCGCTATTTAGCGGGAGAATCACAACAAGGTGGCATCAATTTAGAGTACCTAAACGACGATGATATGCTGGCAGATTCACCCTCACGTTATCTGTATCATTGGGATCATAAAGGATCAATTAATGAAAACTGGCGCGTTATGGCTGACTTTACTGATGTATCTGATGATAATTACTTTAGTGATCTAGACTCCGATGTCCAGCAGTCGACAGATAATCAAATATCTCGTATTGGAGAAATGAGTTATTTAGAAAAAAATTGGGACTTCAGTGCGCGAGTACAAGATATTAAAGTGCTTGGCGAAGATGAAAAGCCTTACCAAGTGATGCCACAAATTGACTTGAACTACCGTTCTCCTAATTTTTGGAATGGCTTTGATTTTGCGTTTTTCGGTGAAGCGACTAATTTTGAAAATGATAAAAATGATCAACCAGATGCTACACGTCTTCATCTTGAACCCACGATGACTTATCCAATACATGGGCCTGCAGGCTCTTTGACCAGTGAATTTAAGTTACTGCAAACTTACTATTGGCAAGATATAAATGACCTCACTAACAACCAACAACTAGACAACTCCGTCAGTCGTACTTTACCTCAGGTTCGTTTTCATGGTCAGATAAATTTTGAACGTTTTACCAGCTATTTTGATGAAAACTATCGACAAACCTTAGAGCCTCAGTTTCAATATCTCTATGTGGGTTATGAAGAACAGAACAATATAGGCATATATGATACTGCAAAAATGCAAGAAGATTACTTTGGATTATTTCGTGATAGACGTTTTTCTGGTATTGATAGAATAGCTGATGCGAACCAATTAACTCTCGGTTTAACCACGCGCCTATTTGATCAACATAACCAGGAAACATTTAAGTTCAGCCTAGGACAAATTCATTACTTTAAAGAAAGCAAAGTTGGTATCAGTGATCCAACAAATCAAACGGGTAATTTCATTCAAGAAAATAGTTCAAACTCAGTTCTCGCTGCAGAATTAAGTACTAAATTATACCAAGACTGGTACATGAGCGGTTCGATTCAGTATGATACCAAACTCAGTGATAATAAAAAAACTGAAGTAACACTCGATTTTAGGCCAGGAGTCAATAAGTTACTTCAGTTTAGCTATCGCTATGTCCCAGATCTACAAGACAGTAATATAGACACAGATAACGCTGATTCTGTGGATATTTCACAAACAGGCATCCGAGGTGCTTGGCCAGTAAATGACAACATATATTTGATCGCAGATTGGTATTATGATCTTAACGAACGTCGTAATATTGAAACTTACGCAGGTTTTCAATATGAATCTTGTTGCTGGGCGATAGGTTTAGGTTATTATAATCGACTCAAAGCAAATTATGACAATAATATTGATGATATACAGAATAACCGGGAGCTTTTTGACAGCGGTATATCTTTCACTTTCACGATAAGAGGGCTCGGGGGATCAGGTCCATTAGGCGTATCACATACGTTTGATGATGGCTTGTTTAATTATCGTAAACCTCTGTACCTTACAGATTAAGTATTGCATAGGCTATTGAACTAACCGTGTAAAACTGAAGATGATACAAGTGGTAATGCGCGGCATTATCTAACAGTAAAAGGTTTACATAGATGGCTGTTACCTTTTACAACGAGCGTAAATAAGTTAATTTTTGATGAACCATGGCGGGACCTTAGAGTCAAACCATGATAATAGAATCAAGTCAGCATCATTTGATGCCGCACCTGACATTAATATGCCAAGGATTTTTGTGGATGAAACCGTGTAAACATTTAATTTTTGCTTTTCTTGCCTTGACCATTAGCCAAGCAAGCCAAGCACAGACAGCTCCTCTCGATCGCGTATCAGTGCAAATTAATGAAGGTATTGTACTAGAAAGCGAAATAAGCAATATGTTAGCCACTGTTAAGGCAAATGCTACTGCAGCAGAGCAGTCGCTTCCTTCTGATCAAGCCTTAAGAACTCAAGTTATTGAACGATTAATCATGACTCGATTACAAATGCAGATGGCAGATAGAATAGGTTTACATATTGGTGATCTGCAACTTGATCAAACGATAGCTAATATCGCTAAAGACCAAAAACTAACTATTGAGCAAATGCAAGTTAATATCGCCAAGGAGGGAATGAATTGGAATCAATACCGCGAACAGCTACGCGAAGAAATGACATTAGGTGAAATACAACGTATTCAAGTTCAACGTCGTATCCAAGTTTCTCCGCAAGAGATTAGTAATTTAGTCAAAATGATTGAAGAAAAAGGCTTACAAGAAGTTGAATTTCAAATTGGCCATATCCTTATCGAGGTACCAAGTAATCCAAATAGTGAGCAACTTGCTAAAGCAAGTAAACGATCTAACACCGTGCTAAAACGGATTAAAGATGGAGAAGATTTTCGCCGCACAGCCATTGCATCATCGTCAGGCCCGAAGGCGCTTGAAGGTGGCGTATGGGATTACATGAACATCAACGAGATGCCGACACTCTTTGCCGAAGTACTGGGAAGTGCAAAGCAAGATGATGTCATCGGCCCAATCAGAAGTGGCGCAGGCTTTCACATCATCAAAGTACTCGATGCTCGTGGCCTTAAGACTCAAGAAATAAGTGAAGTTCGTTCTAGACATATTTTGATAAAGCCATCACCGATCTTATCTGAAGAACGTGCCAAGGCGATGTTAAATAAATTTGTAACACAAATACGTAACGGCGATACTGACTTTGCTGTGCTTGCACGTCAATACTCTGAAGATCCTGGTTCAGGGGCCAAAGGTGGTGAACTAGGTTGGGCCGATCCAAGTATCTATGTCCCAGAGTTTGCCGACACATTAAATTCGCTGGAAGTCAATGAAATCAGTGCTCCTTTTCGTTCAACCCACGGTTGGCATATAGTCCAACTTGAAGAACGCCGGAAAACAGATGCTACGGATAAGTTTAATACCAATAGGGCACATCAACTCATCTTCAGACGTAAGTTTAATGAAGAGCTACAGAACTGGCTCGATGAAATGAGAGCTGAAGCATATATTGAGGTTTTCAAACCTGATTCAAATAATAACTAAACTGAATGACAGTTAAATCTGTTACCATTGGCCAAAGAATCAATAGACATTTGAATACCATTTTAATCGAGGCTAATAATATTGACGATTAAACGAATCGCTATCACCCCAGGAGAACCTGCTGGGATTGGTCCAGATTTAGTTATCCAACTAGCTCAGCAGGCTTGGTCTGCTGAGCTAGTGGTTTGTGCCGATCCTGCACTTTTATCCTCTCGAGCTAAAATGCTGGGGCTTCCGTTACAACTTAAGCCATACCAACCCAACCTAGCACCAAAGGCTCAGGAGGCTGGTACATTAACCCTTGCGCCGTTCTCACTCAATGTAGAGGCTAAATGCGGTAAACTCGATGAACAAAATAGTGCCTATGTCGTAAAAACACTCACCTATGCTGGTGAGAAAAACATTAATGGTGAATTTGATGCTGTGGTTACTGGCCCTGTCCATAAGGGGATAATAAATCAAGCTGGGATCCCCTTTAGTGGTCATACCGAATTTTTTGCTAATCAAGCGAACTGCCAAGACGTAGTGATGATGCTTACGGCACCAGGTTTACACGTCGCCTTAGTGACAACACATATTCCATTAGCCTATGTTTCAAAAGCCATTACACGTGACCGGTTACATCAAATAATCAACATACTCCATACTGATTTAATCAACAAGTTTGCCATAGAAAACCCTAAAATATATGTATGTGGACTGAATCCTCACGCAGGTGAAGATGGGCATTTAGGCAGAGAAGAAATAGACACAATTATTCCAGCTCTAGATGAATTGAGAGCAAAAGGGATTAATTTGATCGGCCCTTTACCAGCAGATACCATTTTTCAAAATAAATATTTACAAGACGCTGATGTTATACTTGCTATGTACCATGACCAAGGTTTACCAGTCCTTAAAGCTCAAGGTTTTGGTAGCTCTGTCAATATCACATTGGGACTGCCTTACATTCGCACTTCGGTAGATCATGGTACAGCACTTGAACTCGCTGGAACCGGTCAAGCAGACATAGGAAGTTTTGTCTGCGCACTAAATAAAGCCATAGATTTGGCAGTAAAAGCTGAGTAGTTGAAAACAAGACATGAGTAATAAAGTACATTTAGGCCACACGGCCAGAAAACGTTTCGGCCAAAACTTCTTGACCGATCACAATGTTATTAACCGCATTGTTGGTGCGATATCGCCTGACAATGATCATGTTATGGTCGAAATTGGTCCAGGTCTAGGTGCATTGACTGAGCCTGTCGCTAGTGCTATCGACACATTGACAGTCGTTGAACTAGATAAAGATCTCGTTGCACGCTTACATGAACACCCAACTTTGAAAGATAAATTGAAAATTCATCAGGGTGATGCGCTTAAATTTGATTTTAGTCAATTGGTCGAACAAGATAGGCAGATGAAGGTATTTGGTAATTTACCTTATAATATCTCTACGCCGCTTATGTTTCACTTATTTGATTTTGCTCAGCATATTGAAAATATGCATTTCATGTTGCAAAAGGAGGTCGTACTTAGGCTCTCAGCAAGCCCAGGAACAAAAGCCTATGGGCGTTTAACGGTTATGGCACAATATCATTGTCAAATAATGCCTGTCCTTGAAGTGCCACCACATAGCTTTACTCCCGCACCTAAAGTCGATTCTGCCGTTGTTCGCTTAGTGCCTTTTAAAGTTAAGCCATGGCCTTGTAAAGATGTCGATCAATTAAGACACCTTACAACGACAGCATTTAATATGCGCCGTAAAACGTTACGTAATAACCTAAAACATATCATCACTGATGCAGAGTTTACCACCTTAGGTATAGATGCAACGCTCAGACCTGAACAGATCACTGTCGAGCAATATGTTGCCATGGCAAACCTTGTCATCGATAGGCCATAAATACTTAGAGTTCATCTTATCAATCATTGATTATACGATGAACATTACGCTAAATTTAGGAGGCTCCCCTCCTTTTTATAAAGAAAAGTCATGACTGAATTTGAAGATTCTATAAAAATTAACGTTAAAACGGAATATATTGAAGAACAGTCCTCTCCAACTGACGAAAGGTACTTGTTTAGATATACCATCACTATTATTAACTTAGGTAAAGAGCCCGTAACACTCAAAACTCGTCACTGGTCAATCACTGATTCGAATGAAAATACCAGTGAGGTTCAAGGATCTGGTGTGGTTGGCGAAACCCCAACAATAGCACCTGATACCGCATACGAATACACAAGTGGAACGGTACTCGAAACCCCTTTAGGTGTGATGCAAGGTAGTTATGGCATGCTCACTAAGGATGGACAAACCTTTAATGCAAAGATCCCTCCTTTTAGGCTTTCTATTCCTGGACTACTTCATTAACCCATTTTTATTTAGCTTGGGGTGCTTGTACCTGTGATATACCCAAGCCAACGTAAGATGCTCGTTTTTTAGAGGTAAAGTTGAGATGGCGAATTATTTTGTTGGTGATATTCAAGGTTGCTTCGATGAGTTCATTCTCTTGTTGTCTAAAGTTGACTTTAATCCTTCTCGAGATCAACTCTGGGCAGTAGGAGACCTAGTAGCAAGAGGCAATGGATCATTGCCAACACTAAGATATTTTAAAAAACTCAATGGTGGAGCTAACATCTCACTTGGTAATCATGACTTACATTTGATCGCCGTTCACGCAAAAATAAAAGAAGCTAATCCAAAAGATAAACTAGAGGCTTTACTTAATGCACCAGACATTAACTCTCTTATAGGTTGGTTACGGCATCAGCCTCTTCATCAAGAATTACCAGCACATAAAATTGTGATGAGTCATGCAGGTATTCCACCACAATGGGATCTATCGACACTAAGAAGCGAAAGTACATTGGTCTCTCAGGCTCTACTATCCTCTGATTATGAGGAGCAATTACTTAAAAAAATGTACACGTCAGACTCAAATCAATGGCATCAAAATATGAGTGCATCAGAAAGAAGAATTTACTGCATAAATGCATTAACCCGAATGCGTTTTTTACACCGTGACGGGAGTCTAGATTTTGATTGCAAGCTTTCTCCAGAGCAGTGTAAGGATCCTAATCTCACCCCATGGTTTGAACAACAAGGCCACATTAATCAAAACCATACACTGGTATTTGGTCATTGGGCAGCTGTAATGGGGCAAGTAGGCTCACCTACAATTAAGGCTTTAGACACTGGCTGTTGCTGGGGGGAACACTTGACGCTTTGGCATCTGGAAACCGATGAGACCGTAACTCAAAAACAATTAAATAATCATTAGCTAACAATACATATGTGACTCAAACAACTTCAATGGGCCGCTATCAGCACATTGAGGTAGCCTGAGCACAGTGCTATGATTTACTCTTAATTAAATTAATAAATCGATATTTCAAGCCTTCATCACTTAGCGCATTTTCTTCATCAACTTTCAGCCAAGATCCATCATCCCACTCGGGGAAAAATGTATCACCGGCAACATCAAGGCTAATTTCAGTCAAATAAAGCTTATCCGCTATCGCTAGCGTCGAGACATACAATTGACCACCACCGATAACAACTAACTCTTCAATATCTCCAGCGGCTTTTATGGCTGCTTCAAAAGAAGTAACGCACGTTGTCCCTTCGATTGTGAGCCCTTCTTGGCGGCTAATCACAATATTATGGCGACCGGGTAATGGTCGCCCAATAGAATCAAAGGTTTTACGCCCCATCACGATAGGCTTACCCAATGTCACAGCTTTAAAATGGCGAAGGTCTTCAGGAAGATGCCATGGCATTTGGTTATCTTTCCCTATTACACGATGATTAGCCATCGCGGCGATTAAGGCTATTTTCATGACGTCTCCGTGAATTTTTATCTTTGGTAGATAACTTTTACGTCATAATCATCATCGTCAAAATCATCATCGTCATCTTCATCGACATAATTCTCATTCAATGACTCATTGGCATTTTCATGATAATTATCCCACTTGAATTCAATTTCAGCTTCTTTATCAATCTCTTCCTCAGGTGGAAGTGCATCAATAAAGTCGATTAACTTAAGGCTTAAAGAATCTGTACCATCACGGTTATAGGCTGAAATAGTATAAACATCGCCTTGCCACTCTAACTCTTTAACTATGTGTTCTGTCCGCTCTTTCACCTCATCTTCAAGTAAAAGATCGGTCTTATTGATAACTAACCAACGTGGCTTACCTGCAAGTTTAGGTGAATGTTTTTCAAGCTCAGCAACAATTGCACGTGCGGACTCAACAGGATCCGTGCCATCAATAGGGTCAATGTCAATAATATGCAGTAGAACACGACAACGCTCAAGATGCTTTAGAAACTGCACCCCCAAACCTGCGCCATCTGCAGCACCTTCAATCAGACCTGGAATATCGGCGATCACAAAACTTTGTCCATGTCTTGGGTTAACAACACCAAGATTAGGCACTAAAGTTGTAAAAGGATAATCGGCAACTTTGGGTTTAGCTCTTGAAACAGCACGAATAAAAGTAGACTTACCCGCATTAGGCATGCCTAAAAGACCAACATCGGCAAGTAACATAAGCTCAAGTTTTAAACTGCGTACTTCACCCGGTGTACCTAGCGTCTTCTGTCTTGGCGCGCGGTTAGTGCTGCTCTTAAAGCGGGTGTTACCTAATCCGTGAAATCCCCCCTTTGCAACTAACATTCTTTGACCGTGGGTGGTTAAGTCACCAAGTGATTCTTGTGTTTCCTCATCGATAGCACGCGTGCCGACAGGAACAATAAGCACTAAATCTTCACCGCCATGACCAGTACAATCACGACCTCGACCATTTTTACCACGTTCAGCACGATGAAAACGCTCAAATTGAAAATCAATTAATGTGTTGTAACTTTCATCAGCTTGCAGATACACACTGCCGCCATCACCACCATCGCCGCCATCTGGGCCACCATCGGGTACATATTTTTCACGTCGAAAACTGACGCAACCACTACCACCATCACCAGCTTCAACTCTGATCACAGCTTCATCGACAAACTTCATACCTACTCCGGGCACCACAGAATAAAAGAATTATACTTCTTTGTGACTCATGTAGCCAAAATTTTTACCATAAACAATAAAGCCCCACCAAAGGCGGGGCTCTAACAAGCGATCTTAGCCTTAGCTAAAGATTAGCCTTCGATGCTAATAAACTTACGATTATTAGGACCTTTAACTTCAAATTTTACTTTACCGTCAGTTAAAGCAAATAGAGTATGGTCACGACCAATCCCTACATTGATACCAGCGTGGAATTTAGTACCACGTTGACGAACGATTATGTTACCAGCAAGAACTGATTCACCACCGAAACGCTTTACACCAAGACGTTTGCTTTCTGAATCGCGGCCGTTACGAGTCGAACCGCCAGCTTTTTTATGTGCCATGAGTTATAACTCCTAATTAAGCGTTGATAGCTGTAATTTTAACTTCGGTGAACCATTGACGATGGCCCATTTTTTTATCGTGGTGCTTACGTCGACGGAATTTAACAATCGTTACTTTCTCATCACGACCGTGGCTAACGACGGTAGCAACAACTTTGCCACCTTCAACCAAAGGTGCACCAACATGAACAGTCTCACCGTCTGCAACCAAAAGAACTTGGTCAAATTCAACAGTTTCGCCTGTAGCGACTTCTAATTTTTCTAGACGAACAGTATGGCCTTCAGCAACACGATGCTGCTTACCACCACTTTGAAAAACAGCATACATAGCTATTTTACTCCGATTTTTCTAACACGCCGCTCAATTATTGAGGTAAGGACGTATAAAAGCTTTAATGACAATGGTCGCGGAGTTTACGTTAAGAATGCCAAACTGACAACCCTTAATTCAATAAGAATAAAAAAAGAACGGAATTACTCGCAGTATTGCCTTCTAATTGATGCCTTGAGACATATTTTTAGGTAGAATCCTTACCATTATAACATTTAAGCCATAAATGGGGCCTTAAGTATTTATTGCACCCCATCAACAAGAGCCTATATATGGATTTGAACGCCATCCGTCAATTAGCCGACAACGACATGCAAAACGTTAATAAGCTAATATACAAACAACTAGAATCTGATGTAGCCCTTATTAATCAACTGGGCTTCTATATTATTAATGGCGGTGGCAAGCGTATGCGCCCACTCCTGTCTATTTTAGCTGCACGAGCTGTAGACTACAAAGGAGAAGCTCACTTAAAACTTGCCGCAATTATTGAGTTTATCCATACCGCATCATTATTGCATGATGATGTTGTCGATGAATCATTACTGCGCAGGGGAAGAGAGACTGCTAACGCGCTGTTTGGCAACAGTGCAAGTGTTCTCGTTGGTGACTTTCTCTATACTCGTTCCTTTCAAATGATGACCGAATTAGGCAGTATGAAAGTGCTTGAAGTGTTGGCCGATGCAACGAATGTATTGGCTGAAGGTGAAGTATTACAACTAATGAACTGCAACGATCCCAACACTACCGAAGACAATTACATGCATGTCATTTATTGTAAAACAGCCAAGCTTTTTGAAGCAGCAACTCGCCTAGCTGGCGTATTAGCTGATACTGCTGAAAATATTCAAATAGCATTAGCTGAGTATGGTAAATATTTAGGAACCGCTTTCCAATTGACCGATGATCTTCTTGATTATACATCTGATACTGAAGAGCTAGGAAAGAATATTGGTGATGATCTTGCTGAGGGAAAGCCCACCCTACCGCTTATCTATGCTTTATCCCATGGATCAGATAAAGAACAATCGCTGATCCGTGCAGCTATCGAAAAAGGCGATGGCACAGATAGTATTAAACCTATATTAGCAGCCTTAGATCGTTGTGGTGCACTTGATTACACCTTTAAACGTGCTCAACAAGAGTCAGAGAAAGCCATCAGTGCCCTTTCTATACTTCCAGATACCGAATACAAGCAAGCACTGATATCTCTTGCTAAAATAGCTGTAGAGCGTAGTCATTAATTTTATCGCGTTCAGATGCCACTCTATGATCTCTATAAACATAAGGGTGACAAATGGTTAAGCGAAATACCATCGGCACATGATAAGTAAACAATAAATCTCCAAGACATTAAAAAGGAGCCAACAGGCTCCTTTTTAATGTCATACTCTACGTTATTCGATGCTTATTTAACAAACTCGACACCCAGTTTAATATCGGCTTGTAGTGTATCAAGCATTGCGTCACGAGCATTAGCTTCAAATTCACTAATATCACCATAAGCTAGCACTTTTTCCACCCCATGCTTCCCGAGTAAAATAGGTTGTGCAAAAAACTCAGCATGTTCACTCCCACCATCGACATAGGCACACTCAACAACATTTTGTTCACCTTGCAAACCACGCACAAGTGAAAGGCCAAAACGACAAGCAGCCTGCCCCATAGAAAGCGTCGCGCTACCACCACCTGCTTTAGCATTAACAACTTCAGTACCTGCATTTTGAATACGAGTTGTTAATGTAGCAACTTCATCATCTGTAAAACTCACACCTTCTATTTGAGAAAGTAGTGGAAGAATCGTCACCCCACTGTGGCCTCCAATGACATTCACCTTAACATCCGCAACATTAAGGCCTTTAGCTTCAGCAACGAATGTCTCAGAGCGGATCACATCAAGCGTAGTAATGCCAAACAACCGATTTTTATCGTACACGCCAGCGGCTTTCAATACTTCAGCAGCAATAGCCACTGTAGTATTAACAGGGTTAGTAATAATACCGATCAGAGCATTTGGACAAGTAGCAGCACACTTCTCAACCAAGTTTCTCACGATACCAGCATTGATATTAAATAGATCTGAACGATCCATTCCCGGTTTACGAGCAACGCCTGCAGAGATCAGAACAACATCAGCACCCTCAAGTGCTGGCGAAGGATCTTGGCCAGCAAAACCTTTTATTTCAACAGCAGTCGGAATATGACTAAGATCAACCGCAACACCTGGTGTTACAGGAGCAATATCATATAGTGATAGTTTAGAATCGGCAGGTAATTGCGTTTTAAGCAGTAGGGCAAGAGCTTGTCCAATACCACCAGCGGCACCAAGTACAGCAACTTTCATAGTTATCTCCGTCATTTATTAGGTGTTTATGATGTGGATTTATCTTTCTAGATACCCGCAAGACTACTGGATCAATCAGACAATTTCAATTCCCCCTTAACCTTGATTAGATTTTTATTTTTCTTCATTATCTTTAAAAGAGCTTAATTAAAGATAGCAGTGTGAAATAACATTTATTTTACACTAAAAATCATGTATAACTTGTACCGTTTACATTCATTACAATCAATAAAAAAATAAAACTTTCGTGAATTTTTATTCACAAAAGTAGAATATTTGTTGACAAAAACGTCTAGTATATTCAGAATGACACAGTTTTTTGAATATTAAAGAATAAAAAAATGCAAGCAACAAAAACTCAAGATCAACTGGTTAGAACCTTTAAAGCCATTTTGAAAGAGGAACGCTTCGGTTCCCAAAGTGAAATAGTCATTGCTCTTCAAGCTGAAGGCTATAGTAATATCAATCAATCAAAAGTATCTAGAATGCTCAGCAAATTTGGTGCTGTTCGCACCCGTAATGCTAAGCAAGAAATGGTATATTGCCTCCCAGCAGAACTTGGCATACCTACAGCCGGTAGTCCACTTAAAAACCTCGTGTTAGATGTTGATCACAATCAAGCAATGATAGTGGTAAGAACAAGCCCTGGCGCCGCCCAATTGATTGCCCGTTTACTCGATTCAATCGGTAAACCAGAAGGGATACTCGGCACCATAGCAGGTGATGATACGATTTTTATCACCCCATCCAATATCCAAGAAATCAACAAAACCTTAATGACGGTTAAGTCACTGTTCAACTTTACAAGCTGATCTCTATTAAGAGCACGCTAAATAATTAAGAGAGCCGATAAACACCAGCACTCTTAATATTGAATCTGCCACTTAAAAGTAGCAGAACATACAATTTTAAATCGTTTAAACAAAACAATATTTAGTGCGACTCGCGTTCAATAAAATCTAACGAGGGAGCAAAGAAAGAGGCTCCTGTTAATGCTTGGCTAAAGTGTAGTAGGTGGTCATGATTACCATGCTCATCTCCATGCACCATGCTGTTGAGCATTTGTTCAAAGTTATCTGAATTACGACAATTTGAAATAAACATAAGCCCCTGCTCTTTTACTGTTCCGTAAGGCATGCTTTGTCTTAAAATCTCCATCGGGTTTCCTTGCAGATCTTTAAGATTAACACGCTTAACATGGCTCGTTAGTGGCTTATCAGCAGCGGCATATTCAATATTATCTTGCTTCGTTCGACCAATAATATCTTCTTGTTTTTTTTGAGGAAGTCTATGCCATTTACTCAAGTTATGAGCAAACTTTTGCACATGAACATAGCTGCCTGATTTAAAATCTTTATCCTCATCACCCACTAGCGCGACTTCTTGACGATGACGTCCCTTCGGGTTTTCGGTGCCATCAACAAAGCCAGTTAAATCTCGATTATCCATAAATCGAAAACCACGCTCTTCATCGACTAACTCCACTAAACCTTCAAACATTTGACATATCTCGTTGGCTATCAAATGCAAAATATCAAAACGATCACAGCGAATATGTACAAATAAATCATACTCTAAAGCTGGTGCATCACGATTACCGGCAGTCATTGCAGGAAAGGGCTTTAATTCTGCGGGGCGATTAGATAGGTACAAGCTATCCCAATAATTAGCACCGACAGCGATAAAGCCATTAAAGGCAGTATCAGCATATTGATCACTCAACTCATAGATATATTGAGCGATATTGGCTAAACAAGGTCGTAATTGCGACTCAACGCCATCATTAGCATTAAACATTAAATAAACACTGTGTAAATTACCTTCAGCACACACTCCCAATTGTTCACGTGGCATAACCTGATTTTCCATCTCTAAAATCACCTTTGAGTATTCATTTATTATTGACAGTATTATCTACAATTTTAAATATTAATGATATTACGACCCATCAATAAAACCAGTATCAAGCTTACACTCTTTAGCATACATGAATATCTTAATATTTAACTCACTTTACGCCTCTGTAAAACAAGAGAATATGTAACAGTAAGCAAATTTTTGCATCCCCATCTTAAAACCCAATAGATCACCACAACATAGACGACAAGAACAAAACATAAAGAAGGCACTAAACACCTAGACTGACTCTTTGAACGGGAACTAATTGATAAAGCTAACAGTTTACTTCGTAGTTAGCAGGCTGTTGTCATCTTGAAAGAGTCTATAAGGCTCTCATTTTATTGATTCACCTATCAGTACTATAAAAATTGCAAACAACACTTTAGAATCTATATCTGACATGCTAACGGCATATTAACTCGGCCTGCTACTGCGCATCATAGTGAGATGTTCAATACCCGACAGCCAAGTTGCTGTTGCTGGCGCAACTCTTTTCCATTGTAAATCTGAATGCCTAAAGTCGAGGTATTCGAGTAAACACGCTAAACAAATTTGTTGGATCGTCAATTCTGGAGTCACCATAACACCTGATCTTTCTATCTCTTTTAGCCCTCTTAACAATGATTGTTCATATCTAGCCGTCCAAAATAGAGAACATTTCCCTTCAAACTTTCTAAGCTGTTCTTGCCTTAAAGAGACTGCGGCATCCAATAAGCCATTAATCAGAGAAAGTTGACATTCACTCTTCCAATGATATCCGTTACCACCAAAGAGTCTGTTTCCTCCAAAATGATGATCTAAATATCGTAGGATCACTTTACTGTCATAAAGCGGAGAGCCGTCATTAAGTTGTAAACAAGGGATTTTACCTAATGGATTGATATCAAGTAGATCTTCACTATTGTCCATAGGATTAACCACACATTCCGTTATGCCATCAATCTCAAGGTGCTGGATCAGTACCCGAACACAACGAGAATAGGGAGACGTCTCTGAATATAATAATCTCATTTAGTTAATCTCTTAACCTATAAATATTAGATTATAGGTTAGTCGAGATACTTAGGCAGTCGAGTCTACCAATACTTTTCTATTGTTATCTGTCCAGGCGCTCGACGAAGGTTTTTGCTTAAGCCTTTTTCTAACAAGATACGATTAGCATCTTTAATCATTTCAGGATTACCACATAACATCACTTGGGAATTTTCAGCTGTGATATTAAGACCTAAATGCCGCTCTATTTCACCAGATTCAAGTGCGGTAGATATTCTACTTGTCAGTGCATTAGGATAAGGTTCTCGCGTAACAGAAAAAAGTAACTTAAATTGATTTGGGTATTTTTTCTCAAGCTGTAATAACTTATTTTTATAAGCAAGATCTTTGGCTTCTCTAACCCCATAGACAAGTACAACATGTTCAAATCTATCCCAAGGTTCAACGGTCTCTAGTATAGAAATAAATGGTCCAACAGCGGTACCTGTAGCAAGTAACCACAAATCTTTCCCCTGAGGTGGTACTTCTTCTAATGTCATAAAGCCTGCAGCTTTAGCTGATACTTGTATGCACTCACCAACCTTAAGCTTTTGTAAATTAGGGGATAACAATCCATCAAGAACCGACACTGCTAACACTTCTATAAAATCGGAGTTTGGTGCGTTCACAATTGAATAAGCTCGGGCAATCCTTTTATCATTAATGACTTGACTTAATTTAATAAACTGACCTGCTATATAAGGCTCCAGATCGACTTTAATTTTTAAAGAAAACAGATTTTCACACCAATCAATCCGCTCAATAACTTCTCCTTCAATCCACATGAATGACTCCAACGTATAAATGATCCCAATCAATTTTTAGCATATATTAGAGATCAGGTATATAGCGTAAAACTTCAGAGGTTAAGGTTTTTCCTGATCATCGCTCATATCAGAATTAAAGCTCTCTTTAAACGCTAATAACCCTTCTTGGACTAATGCATAGGTTTGTTCGACACCACTGGCAATATCTCCTTTTAACACCTCTAAATTAGTAAGTATTTCCTTTGCCTCATCAAATCCTTGATCGATAGCCCCACCAATGATATCCATAAATGAATTCAACTGTTCATCAAATGATGTATTCGAGTTTTGCTCTTGGTAAAGACTAAAAAAATTTGTCGCAAAATTAATGATTCTATCCGCAGTCGCCTCGGCTGAAGTATCAACGCCGTTATCATAGGCCGTTTGTAGAGCATTATCGCCCATCGTCGGAGCTAACTTTTCATTAATAGCTTCGATAGCTGCGCGATAAAGGAGCACCATAGGTTCATTGCTTGAACGTAGATTCACCTCTTGCTGAGCTGAGATAATAGCTGAATTCATTAATTCCTTACTGCTGACATAAGCTGATTTTTTGCTGGCTATTTCTGACACCGATTGACCATTATTATCGGAGACTTCAGTCTTATTTTTAGCAATTCGCGATACTTCTGAACCCTGATTATGAATTTCCATTACAGCCTCTCAATTGATACCTAACTATAACTATTATCGACTACTTTTAACTCAACTTTAGTCGTTATTAACTCATCATATTTTTTTACTCACAAACAGATCACTATGCTTTTGTATTATAAGAAAAATATTAATGACATGATTAAGGCATACTTATTTCCCTTTCTCTAAGTTCTTCTGGTATCCAAAGTCATTTTTGCATCGGAGCTTTAATATTTCAATGCTACTACTAACACTAAAATTGTCCCCCTTGATCGCCTATACAGAAAACATAAAAAAACTCAGATTTAAGTGTTGCTGGACATTTTTGTGCCAGTCAACTGGCTACGAGTCATCAAAATATATCTATAAATGCTCTTCCCTACGAACGCACCAAAGAGTCCCTTAAATCTATCAGTAAGGGCTAGTACATGACGATAACGGGCATAAATATGTCAGAAGGTATATCGACACATATTGAGAAAGGTGTTGACGCAATCAGAGTTGAAAATAGGAAATGCTCTCTTCATGGGTCATTCTGATTTTTTATTGAGGCGTTAGACGGCCTAAAAATTGACATTATTGCTGAAAAGGAATTTGGAAAAATTTACTTTCTTCAAGGCAAGCTCATCAGATTAATCACGTATAATATTATACATGATCATGTTCTGAGCACTTAGTCTCACGAATAATACCTTCTAGTACTACAGTCGGCTTAATTTCCGCTAATGTTAAACCTCGAGTCGTCACACGCATTCCAGCAGATAACTCTAAGTAAATATTGGTTAATTCACTTTGGGCTAAACCCCGTTTTTTCAACGTTGCCATTATCGCTAACCAATCAGTATCAACCGTACAATCTTGACCTTCAATGTTGACTTGCAAAGGAATATTTTTCATTTATCACCTCCTAAAATTATTATCTTTAAGTATAACTTAATTATACAGTTGCCAAGCTGAACCTATGCTGAATTCTCATTTCTGATTTTGTATGCACCACAATCTCGCATATAAACCTTTATTTTTTAACAAAAATGAATGTTTTCCTGTTTCGACAATTTCCCCCTGACTCAAAACGATAATATTATCTGCATCAACCACTGTAGACAATCGGTGGGCAATAACAAGACTGGTGTGCCCATTAGCCACTTCCTTCAACGCAGTAAGTATCACCTGCTCAGAATGACTATCCAAGGAAGAGGTTGCTTCATCAAAAATCAATAGTGGAGAGCCTTTTAAGATAGCCCTAGCAATCGCAACCCTCTGCTTTTCTCCACCAGAAAGCTTTAATCCACGCTCACCGACTTTAGTATACCAGCCTTCTGGTAATGATTTTACAAAGTCAGTAAGATGAGCCATCTTAATGACCTCTGCAACATGCTCATCACTTGCATCAGGTTTTCCATACCGTATATTTTCTAATAGGGAATCATTAAACAGTACGGTATCTTGAGGAACTATAGCCATGGATTGTCGCAGAGCATTTTGTGTTAATGACTCAATATTAATACCATCCAAACTAATCTTGCCACTGTCAACATCATAAAACCTAAATAGTAATTTAACGATAGTAGACTTACCCGCGCCGCTATCACCAACAATGGCGACTTTTTGGCCTGGGAATACAGAAAAACTGATCTTCTTCAATATCTGGCGGGAATCATAACTAAAACTCACATCTTCAAATTTTACTTCTCCAGAGACACCGACCAACTCTTTCGCATCTATCTTATCTTCAATCAACGGTCGTCTTTCTAATAGACCAAACATCCGTTCTATATTAGCCAAAGCACCACGTATCTCTCGATACACAAAACCTAAAAAATTGAGCGGCATAAATAACTGCATCATAAACGCATTAATTAACACAAAGTCACCGATTGTCATTAAACCTTCAACCACATAATAAGCGGCGAGAGCCAACATTAAGGCCATTGCCGTTGAAATTATCAGCGCTTGACCTGCATTTAACGCAAAAAGAGACAATCGATTTTTACGCTTAGCTTGCTCCCACTCATCCAGAGCAACATCATAACGCTCAGCTTCGTAGGCTTCATTATTGAAATACTTTACCGTTTCATAGTTAAGCAAACTGTCTATCGCACGGGAACTGGAATCTGAATCAGCTTTAGCCGCATCTCTCACAAAGCCTGTTCGCCATTCAGTAGCAAATATAGAAAAAGTAACATAAGTCAACACTGCACCGAGTGTTATAACGGCAAAAGCAATACCATAATTATAAAATAAAATACCTATAACTAAGATTATCTCTAATAAAGTAGGGACAATATTAAAGATCATAAATCGCATTAAAAAATTAACACCACTCGTGCCTCTCTCAATATCTCTAGACAACCCTCCTGTTCTTCGCTCTAAATGAAACTCGAGATCCAATCGATGAAGATGCTCAAAAACTGATAATCCTAGTCGTCGTATCGCCCGCTCCGTTACTCGCCCAAAAAGAGTATCTCTGATCTCAGATACAAGCGTGTTAAGCAAACGTAAAGAACCATAAGCAAGTACAAGAGATATCGGTATACTGATCAATTGTTCAGGCGATGCTTGCGTTAATCTGTCGACCAAATGCTTTAGAATAAAAGGCATAGATACACTGGCAAGCTTAGCAATGATTAAGCACAGAAGCGCTAAACCCACTCTTTTTTTATACTCAAAAAGATAGGGCCAAAGTAACTTAAGCACATACCAATTCAATTTATCGACAGGGCCATCAAAATAAAGAGAGGGGCGCATTAAAATTCCATTCACTTATTTTATGAGCAGTAGTAAACCTAAACAAGTTAGAGTATATCTAATTATACACTCGTTAACCTTGTTTTATTTTATTCAATGAGGACATTAAATTTGAAATGAAACCAATTAAACTTGTATCATATGATGTTTATTTTTAAAATAAGTCATAAGAGTGTAATTTATGTTACATAAATTACAGTAAATTGGTACTATTTGATGACATAAAAACGACCGTTCGAGTTAAGGGCTAGTGAACCTTTACTCCGTTATTTAAAGGAAATATACATGCTGGATTCATCTCAAGATCAATATCCTCCATTACCACTCATTCAAACTTGGGTATGGATGATGACCCAATCAGCTGACGCTGATATCCAACAAAAAGGTCAAAGTAATCTTATTGCTTCTTTTGGAAGTCTTGCAAAAGCCAACGAATACTTAGTTAAACAAAATAGAGTGTGATAACAAAAAAAACAAAAAAATCATTATAAAAAAAGGAGGCTAGCACCTCCTTTTTATTTCGGTATATAAATTATCCTAAGCTACGACGAGTAATTATGCTGTCATTAAGCATTTCTAATAATGACTCAGTATCCCCCCACCCCAAACAAGCATCTGTAATACTTTGGCCATAGCAAAGAGGTTCGCCTTGAACATAATCTTGACGTCCTTCAACAAGATTGCTTTCAATCATCACACCAAATATAGCCTTATCACCTTGACTTAATTGTCCAGCAACATCTTTACCCACTAACATCTGACGCTTAAACTGCTTAGCACTATTGGCATGGCTAAAGTCAATCATGATATTAAGATCTAAATGTGCTTTATCAAGCTGCTGCTTAATTTCACTTACATGCTCAGCGCTGTAATTAGGCTCTTTACCACCACGAAGAATAATATGACAGTCAGTATTTCCTTTCGTCTCAACAATGGCCGAGTGGCCAAATTTAGTCACAGAAAGAAAGTGATGCGGAGCACTCGCAGCGCCTATAGCATCAATAGCAACTTTTATTGTGCCATCAGTGCCATTTTTAAACCCGACAGGAGAAGATAAACCAGAAGCCAATTCACGGTGAACCTGAGACTCAGTTGTTCTAGCTCCTATTGCACCCCAACACATCAAATCAGCGACATACTGAGGTGTGATCATATCAAGAAACTCTCCCGCTGTTGGCATACCAAGATCATTAAGATCCACTAACAACTTACGTGCAATTCTCAATCCATCATTAAGCTTGAAACTGTTATCCATATCCGGATCATTAATTAACCCTTTCCAACCAACGGTTGTACGTGGTTTTTCAAAATACACTCTCATGACGATTTCTAACTGATCTTTATATTTCTCTCTCAGTTTAACCAATTGCTGACCATATTCTAGCGCAGCGACAGGATCATGAATTGAGCAAGGGCCGACAACAACCAATAAGCGATCATCTTTCTTTTTTAGAATGTGATGTATATTTTCACGTGCATTAAAAACCGTTGCAGAAGCACACTCTGTCGCCGGAAACCGTTCTAAGATCGCAATAGGAGGCAATAGTTCTTTGATCTTATTAATTCGTACATCATCATTTTTATAATACATGGTAATCGACTTACTCCGGCTAACGTTTAAACACATTTACTCAATAGCAATACTATCCCCAATTTATCCAGTATTACACCACAATGCAATCAAGATATAATAAATAAGCACAATAAATAACTTAATCATTTAAATTCAATTACATAAGAAACCGAAAAAAAAAATATAATACTTTCTATAGACTCATTTATGGTCTAAATCTCTTTAAATTATAGTCATATATAGACTTTTGGTAGTCATTTGATCTTAAACTTAGATATAGTAAACTTTATAAGAAAATTGCAGATTATTCCTATCAACCAGCTTACTTAAATTAACATTTTCACCTTATAGGATTGAAAATAAAGTTAATATTTTTATCAGCATAAAGCATAACTATCATGATTTCTTATCGCATCCAAACTGGCTGATATGTAAACTGATAAGATCGAATATGGGTGTTGACACCTTTCCCCATGTAACTTATATCCATGGCTCAAATCGACTTTATATGGCCAAAAAAAACCAAATAAGCAATAACCTAATCAATTTTATCCATCAATGTAGAAGTTCCATCAATCGCGTCAACCTGAATGTACAACTCTTTATTTTCATATAAATAAGGTCGGTAAAAAAGACCATTACAGTGGTAATAGTGATAAGGACTACGAAAAGGTATACAGTTCAACGGCAGCGACTGCAAAATGTCTATTTGCTGCTGCATCCTTAACGCCTCTTTCCACTCATATTCACGTAAAACCTCATCACGCACAGCAAAGGCATCAAATGGCTCACTTGATTTACGCACAACAATCTGACCAGAAAAAGCGATGGGACTGAAATAAAACGCAAATAAAAAAAAGAGCAAATAACACACCACTTCGCTTCTTAAATAAATCATCTTAACCCTACTTTAACAACTAAAAGTCATGCCATTAAGTATTACACATTCAATCAATATAATGACTATCTAATAGAACCTTACCTATGCTATTAATCTGGTACTGCTAGTCTACTAAAAAGTGAAGCCACCAATCCCTACGCTACAACTAAGCTAACCTGCACTTTTTATCGATACAAACTCAGGATAAGCATCAATACCGCAATCGGATGCATCCATTCCATTATATTCCTCCTCCTCAGTAACACGGATCCCCATCGTCATTTTAAGTACATACCAAACAGCAAAAGACATACTAAACACCCACACAAAAATGACACCAGCACCATAGAGTTGGCCTAGGAACGTGGCGCTACTATTTGATATAGGCACCAACATTAACCCCAAAAAACCTGCAACACCATGAACCGAAATAGCCCCAACAGGATCATCAATTTTAATACGATCTAACGTAACAATCGAAAAAATGACTAAACCACCAGCAAATAAACCTATGGCACCTGCCATCATCAAAGAAGGCGAGAAAGGATCAGCAGTAATCGCTACAAGCCCTGCCAACACACCGTTTAAAATCATCGTTAAATCCGCCTTACCCCATATGAATTTACATACTATTAATGATGACACGGCACCAAATGCTGCAGCAGAATTGGTATTAAGAAAAATCCTAGCAACGGCAGTGGCACTTTCAGCATTAGAAACCAATAACTGCGAACCACCGTTAAAACCAAACCATCCCATCCATAAAATAAACATACCTAATGTCGCCATTGGTAAGTTTGAACCAGGGATCGGATTAACCTGCCCATTTATACCGTATTTTCCTTTTCGAGCACCAAGTAATAACACACCAGCAATGGCGGCGGCTGCACCAGCCATATGAACAATACCGCTCCCCGCAAAATCAACAAATCCCGCTTTAGAAAGAAAACCTCCCCCCCAAGTCCAGTACCCTTCAATAGGATAAATAACCCCAGTCATCACCACCGAAAAAGCTAAAAAAGCCCACAATTTCATACGTTCCGCTACCGCACCAGAAACGATAGACATCGCAGTAGCAACAAACACAACCTGAAAGAAGAAATCAGATTCTAATGCATGTTCAGCCTCACTAATTTGATCACCGATCAAAATTCCCATAGAAGGTAACCACCCTCCTTCGGTATTACCGACATACATGATGTTATATCCTATGATTAGATACATAATGCAAGCAATCGAATATAAACATACGTTCTTTGTTAAAATTTCTGTCGTATTTTTTGATCTCACTAAGCCCGCCTCTAACATGGCAAAACCTGCAGCCATCCACATCACCAGCGCACCGGAAATCAACAAATAAAATGTATCTAAGGCAAACCTTAATTCAGATACTGTCACCCCTAACTGAAGTAAATCTTCCATCACACCCTCCTCTAAAATGTTTCATTGTCAAATCTCCTCGTACAGATACGAATAAGCCATTCGAGTTCAGCGTCATGCTTTTAATGCCACTTCCGCTATAATTTCACATACAGTATTAATCTATACGGCTTAATAATCACACTGACCAATGCACCCCTTCTCCTTAACCAGCATTACTATGTACGGTTATTAACATCTAATTCAAGCATTAGGCCAGAGTTACAAACCTATATTTTTTAATACTTTAGAATGTTTGCAACAAAGAAATAATCAACATTTTCGCACCCTATCAGTGCACATTAAATTTAGATGCACATGATTAGTGCAGCCAAAAAATAAGGGAGCATCGTAAAAATGTGTGGCGAATTAATATTGAATCAAAAGGTGTTGAATGAAAGCTTGTTTTTCTATCAGAATAAGACACTTCATTCCTCTATGGAGGTACAAAGTTTGAGCTATGAAGCCGTTACTTCAGCAGTGAGGGCCAAAGAGGAATTAGCAACGACTGACGCTGTCACTTTTCAACATACTACATTCTGCATATTGGAATGATGTGGAGGGATTAAAAGGCAAACAAGGAGAGAAAAATGCTAATGTGCATAGATGCCATCTGTGCACAATTCAACAATCGCAAATTGTCTATTAAATTTTAATTAATTCAATGATTTTCATTTAAAAAAGAGTGCCAGCTTTGAAGTGCTGATAAAAAATCCTCTAAACCACAAAATGCCTCTGACTCGCCATCATAAAAAGACATTGCGTCTTCAAGTTCACACACTTCACCATTTTCAAGCTCATTGGCAAAAATTCTGACTTGTTCAGTATCTAACTCTATAGATAACGCTTTACCTACCAAGCACCAATGAATCAACTGATTTGATTGTAATTTAACCACTATCTGATAGATTTTATCGTACTTCTCTTCATTTTCTCCCAACTCTTCTGCGAACCAAAAGCCTAACGCTTCATGACCCATACTAAAGTTAGCAAGTACAGTACCAGTTAAGGTATTTCGTCGAAATTCATATTCCATAATATTGACCTTACTACATGTCTATTATTATTTTAACTCAATGGGAGATAAGATAGGTAATTAAAACGAAAAAATACTGTTAGCAAATGACAAAATAACTGAGAGAATAAAGGTAAATGATTAATAATAAGCAAAAATAAAGGACGTCTTAGCGTCCTTTATTTTCAGGTAATCAAACTCAAATTAGTGAGCTTTTGATTCAGGAGCTGCATTGGCTGTAGGTGCAGCAACGTCTGCTGCTTTCTCAATAGAGAGAAGCTCAACTTCAAATACTAGCGTAGAGTTTGCAGGAATTGTTCCTGTATCACGCTCACCGTAAGCAAGTTCAGCAGGAACCACAAACTTATACTTAGCACCAACAGGCATTAACTGAACACCCTCAGTCCAGCCAGGAATAACGCGATTCAGTGGAAACTTAGCTGACTCACCGCGTGCAACAGAACTATCGAACTCAGTACCGTCAGTTAATGTGCCGACATAATGAACTTCAACAGTATCTTCAGCTTTGGGTTTCTCGCCTGTACCTGGAGTCAAGACTTCATACTGAAGACCAGATTCAGTTGTCACGACCCCCTCTTTCACCTTATTAGCATCTAAGAAAGCTTTGCTTTCTGTTAGTGCTTTTTCAGCTAGAACAGTAGCTTGAGCCTGGCGCTTTTCATTTAACTCTTCATCCAGACTTTGTAATAAAGTCTGCATTTCTTCTTCGGTCAGCTTTAGCTCATCATTCAAACCATTGCTAAAACCTGAAATAATAAGACTACGGTCAACAGGTAAGCCTAGTTCTTCCTGCTCTTTGATATGACCTGACATATACTTACCAATCGATGCTCCAACACTGTAAGCTTGTTTCTGTACTTCTGTTGTCAATTCAACATTGGCAGCAGTTTCAGTTGTTTTTTGTTGCTGATTACAAGCAGACAGGCCAATAACGGCCAACGCAACCAGTGATATTTTATAAATTGATTTCATTAAAGCTTCCTCAGCATCTTCTCTTAGTTACAATAATCTTACTCTATTAGGACAACCACTTTATACTAGTTAAATATGATATTCCAATTACATTACTGAAGTCTCATTTTCAGAATAACTGTATTTTCCTTGGACTAAAGACAATATTTTCTGGAGTAAGTTCATGAAAGACATTCTTTCGATCGTTTTTTGTACTTTTATTTTATCCGCTTGCCAGCAGCAAGCAGTAGATACACAGAAGTTAATTTTCGAACCTACCTATGATGCAAGCCTTTCTTCCCAAGGTAATTTAGCCTTAATTAGCACAGCAAGTAGTGGAATACAGTTATGGAATTTACAGACCAAAACACAGATATTTACATGGAAACATGGTAAAGGTAACACAAGTGCTATTGATACTAGTATTTCAGAAAATCAGCTTTATGCTGCCACCCTAACAAGAGACTCAGTGGGTCTATGGCGCATATCTGATGGACACTCGTTAGGCTGGTGGTCACTTCCTTCTACCGGACAGAGTGTCGATGTAGCCAACAACAGTGCTCTTTTAATTGGCTTAAACGATGGGAGCGTTATGTCTCTTCACCCCGATCGCACCCTCATTAAATTCTTAGGCCATTCCGAAAAAGTGAATAGCGTCTCTCTATCCTCGGATGGACAACTTGCGTTAACAGGCGCGAACGATAAACATGCGATACTATGGAACCCCACAACAGGGCAACCAATACATGATTGGCAATTTGACAATCGAGTGATGAAAGTTCTGTTAAATAGCAGTGGAACCCGTGCTTTTATTGGTGATAGTACCAATAATGCCCTCATTATGAATAATCATAATGGGCAACAAATTAGCAAATTAAACATTCAGCGAAGAAAAATGAACTTCTCTGCAGCTCGCTTCTCTAATGATGATACTCAGCTAATAACTGGCACACCAGCAAGAGAAATCATATTGTGGCAAACAAAAACGGGGGTAAAACTGGCTAAATGGCAAATTCAGCGAAGCAAACATGCACAAATGAAAGGAGCCGTTGTATACTCTGTCGCAAGCAAAGGCATGAATCAAATCATTAGTATCAGCAGCAACGGGCTAATCGAAACTTGGCCCGTACCTGTCCATTAGAGGTAAAAATGGAACTATTAGCACAAAGAGTCGAAAATCTGGAGATGAAACTGGCTTTTCAAGACAGTATTATCGAAGAACTTGACCAGCAAGTGATAAAATTAAATGATCTACTTGCCGAACAGCAGCACCAATTACGGTTGCTTATCAGCAAACTACAAACCGTAGAACCCAGCAACATAGCGAATCAAGCAGAAGAGTCCCCCCCACCTCATTATTAATCACGAACGCTGACTTCAATCACTCTGAGTCAGCATTAATTCAATTTTATTATGTTTTGATATAAGGTTAAACTAAAGATATCGTGCTCCATACAGCATAATATATAAAGGAAAAGCATGCGACAAGTCAGGCTACTTAAGGCACAACTATGAAAAATTGGCTACTGATCACAGTGTTCAGCTTGTCACTAACTGGCTGCGCATTTAACAGTATTTTCATTAACTACCCATCGCAAATAGCACCAGTAAAAGCCCAATTAAATACCAATGAGCCGATAAAAGCAGCAGATGGTATCGCCGATAATATCTCAGGAGCTGATGGTCTTCTTTATGCTCAAGAGGCTGGAAGAGTCGCTCAAATAGCAGGTGATTTTGAAGCCAGTAAAATTTACTACCAACATGCCGTATCTGCTTATTTAAAATTTGATGATAAAGCCACGCTTAGCGCTTCAGATGTGGGTGCGACCACCAGTAGTTTATTCCTCAATGATAATGTGATCCCCTACCGTGGGCCAGGTTATGAAAGGATAATGTTGCATCAGTATCAAGCGCTAAACTATCTATTAAGTGGTGATCAAGAAGGCGCTTTAGTTGAAGTCAGGCGAAGTAACAACTTACAGAGCTCTGAACAGGCAAGATATCAGAAATCAAACGAATCCGTTCAGGCTATCGCAAATGGGACTATCGACGCTGAAATGGACAAGCTAGACCAAGCAGCTGGTAGCGTCAGCAGCTCATTTTTAAATGCCTATAGCTATTACATCACAGGAGTTCTGCATGAGGTACTTGGCGAGCCAAACGATGCATTTATCGACTACCGAAAAGCAGCACAGATCTCACCTCATAACGCTTATCTTCAAAAAGATTTAGTCAGACTAGCAAAACAACTCTCTATGCCTCAAGCGGATGAATTTGAAAAACGTTGGGGTAAGACTAAACTAGCTAAAAAAGACCAAGGAGAAGTGATCATACTCGTCGAACGTGGCTTTGTGGATGAAAAACAAAGTTTAACCGTTCCGTTTCGCATCAACGACAATTGGCAAACAGCCTCATTAGCCACATATTCTTTTCACTCTCATCCCGTCACTAAAGGGAAAATAACCGGTTTAGGAAAAACATTAACCGCATCACCAATAGCCAATATAGATGCACTCGCGCTAACCGCGCTCAAAGAGGAATTGCCTGCAGCATTAATGCGCCAAGCAGCTAGGGTATATGCAAAATCTGAAATGGCACGGAACGTACGCAGTGATTCAAAATCCAGAAAAAATGAAACAGATTTTGGCGCTATTGCGATGCAAATCTTCAATGTTGTCACAGAGCAGGCTGATCGACGCAGCTGGCTAACGTTACCAAAACAAGCTCAAATAGCACGATCTTATCTTGATCAAGGTCAGTATTCACTCAAGCTTGATACCTCAATTCCAAGTAATATAGAGATAAAGAGCGGAAGAACGACACTGGTTTGGATAATAGACACTGGTAATTACACCCGTTTTTATTCAATAATCATATAATCAACATCAATGGAACTCACTATGAAACATGCTAAACTGATTTTTTTACTAGCAGCGACAATTGGTCTCGCTGGTTGTCAATCAAAAGTTGAGTACGGGGATGCTACAGAAGTAGAAACCGTCAATGAAAACTTTGGTTCAACGGATTTACAAGCGATTGCAGCTAAAATGGTCGACAGCATGCTGACCTTTCCACCTGTCATGGTATTAACAGCCAACGATCGACCAATCATTTTTGTCGATAAAATTAAAAATAAGACCTCAGAGCATATTGATACTGAATCAGTGACTGACTCAATCAGCAACAAACTACTTAGATCGGGTAAGTTTCGCTTTATCGACATGACTAAAGTCGATTCGGTACGCAAGCAGCTAGATTACCAAAACAATGCAGGTATGGTCGACCCATCTACTGCTATCAGTTTTGGTCGCCAAATTGGTGCTCAATATATGCTTTACGGTAACCTTTCAAGCATCGTTAAGCAGGACGGAAGCACCAAGGATGTTTACTACAAGATGACCATGCGTCTTATGGATCTGGAAACAGGCCTCATCGAATGGTCTGATGAAAAAGAGATCCGTAAAGTAAAATCTAAATCTTTTCTCGGTCTATAATTTTATCTCACTGTTCAGTTAAACATTGACAGCTTAAATAATAATGCCAATCGACTCCACGATTGGCATTATTGAATCCAAAAAAACAGACTCATTTCTCGCTAGCTTTTTATATAGTCTCACCTGACTAAATCGAGTAATCTAAGCAAAATAATAATGATATAGGAAATTAGCTTTGGATATGCTGCGTATCTGCTTGATCTCACTTGTCACTTTTATCACATTACTAAGCGGTGTAATTAAAGCAGAGGCTGGAGACGATTTAAATGATCCACAGCGACAAGAATCTCCCTCATCTCAAATTTCAGACGTATACTATGAGTTAACACTATTTGTCAGTAACGAACCTAAATTTAGTGCTGTAAGTAAAATCGATTTCTCTCTCAAAAATGCCAATAAGCCACTCAGCCTAGTACTTAAGCACGTTCAAGTGAATTCTTTCAGTATCAATGGTCATAAGATCTACCCCAATTATGATGGTCAACACCTCACTTTAAGCCAAAAATTACTCAATACAGGCAGTAACACACTTGAAATTAGTTACTCAGGAACCCTTAAAAAGGATGACGGGTTAGCACATTATGTCGATCTAAATAATCAGCAAGTGTACTTATATTCAAATTTTAAAGAAGGCGATACGAGCCAATTATTTCCTCTCTTCCCGCAAACCTCACTCAAAGCCAATTATCAATTGAATATCACGGCCCCTAAATCTTGGGTTGTTGTTACCACAATGAAAGAAACGAATGTCATAACGACTGGGACTGTAAAGCTTTGGCAGTTTCCAAAAAGTCCTAAAATAACTGCAGGTCAATTGCCTATCTATGCCGGCCCTTTCAAAATAAGCCTAGCGGATTTTAGTAAAATAAAACTTAGACTGCTTTCCTTACCATCAGTTCACAGCTCTATCAACACTCGTTTATGGCTTTCCTATACAAAAATAATATTTAACTATTTCAATGAGCATTTCGATATTCCCTACCCATATGAAAAATATGATCAAATTATTAGCCCATCTTTTTTCAATGGTGATCTTGATGCTGGAGTAACTCGTTTTACTGAAAAAGACATGATGCTCAACAGCAACCTAACAGACATGAATAAACAACTATTCGCCACTAATATTACCACTGCTTTAGCCACACAATGGTTAAGTAATATCATTCCTACTCACAGTTCAAACACAGAAATAGTCACGACAGATCCTCTACTAGATAGCCTAGCTCTCTATATGACAGATCAAGCCTTAACCAACACCAGTACATCCCCTCAGATTTGGCGCAGTCTATATTTTAATCAGAAGAATCTTGCCTATGAGCAGGATCAGTTAACTGGCTTTTATTATTCTACCGGACTACACCCTTTGACCGACGCTTTTAAGGGAGCCGCGATACTCAGACAGCTAGCCCATCAGTTTGGAGCAGAAAACCTCAAACTCTCACTAATAGATTTATTGCAATACCCTAGTAAAAAAAATATTAATTTTAATGGTTTAATCGCTAAATTAAGCTCAAAAATCCAGCAAGATCTCAGTAGTTGGCAAAACAGCTGGCTACAAACTGGAGAAAGCCTGATCCAAGTTGATTTTAGTTGTAGTGACAATCGTGTGACCTCATTTAATTTATTGCAATTACCTTTAAGTAATACACAAACAGCGCTTAGAAAACAGAAGGTAACATTAAGCTTGTACATTAAAAGTCAGCAGCAATTACACCGCAACTTAGATGTCACCATTACCTACCAAGGTGCTAAAACAAATATAAAAAGGCTTGTCGGTGTCCGCTGCCCAGATCTTGTTTACCCCAACGATCAAGATTGGGGCTATGCAAAGGTTAAACTCGATGAGAAATCTATCCAAACCGCTAAGCTTAAAATCAGCTCAATTGATGATCCATTACTCAAATCTATGTTATGGCAAAGCCTTTGGGAAAGTGTCTTAGATGGAGAGCTACCGTTAGATCAATATTTAGGCGCAGTGTTTATCAATTTACCTCAAGAACAAAACATAACAGTCCTAACTCAAGTGTTAAATCAACTCAAAAAAAGTAAAAAATATCTTCAATTGATGCAACCTATGCACCTTAATTACTCTCGTCATGCCATCAAAGGACTAGCACAGATGAGTCTAAGAAAGACCATGTTCTACCAAGATAAACCTGAACTTCAACAGATCTGGTTTAATGCTTACATTTTATTTTCCAACAGCCCTCAAACTCTTGATCATTTAGTACAACTTTTAGCAGGAGCAGCCAATATTAACGGACTTACTTTAGATCAAAAGACACGCTGGAAAATGATCAAGCAGATTAATCGTTATGATCATATTAAGAGCCAAAGCATACTGCTAGCCGAGCAAAAAAAAGACACTTCAGAAAGTGGTGAAATAGCCTCTATCGCCGCTTATGTTTCCCGCCCTGAAGCGAATATAAAACGGAGCTGGTTAACTCGAATTCACAGCGATGAGCAGATTAAACCTTCAATACTCAATACCGTCATATCTCACCTTTATCCTGAAGAGCAAAAGCTGCTTCGCGATGCAACATCTGAACTCAGGTTTGAGCACTTAAGTGAACTGGATAAACGTAAGAACACTCATTTTATGCAGCGCTATGTGAGCAACTTAATTCCAACTCGATGCGATCACCAAAATATCGCGATTCTAGCAAAGGTAATGAACCAATATTATTCACAACGTACAACAAAACCCATTGGCAGTCGACTATCACAAATCAGCCAAGAGGGTCTGCAAAAAGCCCATCGAGATGAAGTTCAATGCGTCAAAATGAAAGAAACATTGCGCCATTAACGTTCACATGTTAACTCGCTAAATTAGGGAGCAAGAGCCTCCCGAGTAAACTCACTTCCATCGCACTCTGGACAGTCAGGGATAACACCTGGGTACTCGATACGCATCTCATTAGTACAATGCACGCATACCATGTTGCCTTGGCCCACGATTTCACCACTTGTATAGACACCCCCATGTTTAAAGTCTTGCAACACTTCATGCCACTCAATTTGGCTACGATCAGTCATACCGCTCAACCAATGCCAAACGGTATTTTCAACCGTGATCATCGTAGGACTGTGGCTCAAGTCAGTATCATTTTTCTCATGCAAATAGCTAGCTATATCACGTTTCAAAAATTGTTCAACTAAAGCTAACTCGTCTTCTTTAGTCTGTTCTTTAAGAGAAAGAAATTCTTTCCTATTGGTAATAACAGAGAACAACCCTTTAATTGTCATAGTGTTATCGTTAGCATAGTCTGCTTTTACTTGCGCTAATAGCGCTTCATAAAGCGATAATAATTGCGTAGCTCTTGAACTCATATTCAATACTCCTTCATCAGAACCTTTTTAATGACTCACTTCTAGTTTATTCTATGCATACTAACCTCGCGCGGAAAAGTGCGCAAAATCAAATAATGGGCTACATGGCCGGGAAATATTGATGCAAGAGCAATATCAACCTTCAGAAATTGAAGCAAAAGTGCAGCAGCACTGGCAAGACATGAAAACGTTTGAAGTTACTGAAGATGAAAGTAAAGAGAAATTTTATTGTCTCTCTATGTTTCCATACCCTTCGGGACGTCTGCACATGGGTCATGTTCGCAACTACACTATAGGTGACGTTGTAGCCCGTTACCAACGCCTACAAGGAAAAAATGTCTTACAACCTATCGGTTGGGATTCATTTGGTTTACCGGCTGAAAATGCAGCAATAAAAAATAGCACGGCACCTGCACCTTGGACCTATGAAAATATCGATTATATGAAAAACCAGCTGAAAATGCTGGGTTTCGGTTATGACTGGAGCCGTGAAATAGCCACTTGTACTCCTGAATATTACCGTTGGGAACAATGGTTTTTCACTAAACTTTATGAAAAGGGGTTAGTTTACAAAAAGACAGCTTCTGTAAACTGGTGCCCAAACGATGAAACCGTTTTAGCTAATGAACAAGTGCAAGATGGTTGCTGTTGGCGTTGCGACACTGAAGTCGTACAAAAAGAGATCCCTCAGTGGTTCATCAAGATCACCGATTATGCCGATGAACTGCTAACAGACCTTGATAAACTGGACGAATGGCCTGAACAAGTTAAGAGCATGCAACGTAACTGGATTGGCCGTAGTGAAGGCATTGAGATGACGTTCCAAGTTGCCGATAGCAGTGAATCCTTCGACATTTATACCACTCGCCCAGACACGGTTATGGGAGTGACTTATGTCGCCATTGCTGCGGGTCACCCTTTAGCTGAGCAAGCGGCCAAGAATAATCCAAAACTTACAGCATTTATCGAAGAATGTAAAAACGCTGATACTACAGAAGCCGCGATGGCTGCAATGGAAAAGAAAGGCGTTGCAACGGGACTGTTTGCCATTCACCCATTAACAGGGAAGCAAGTCCCCATCTGGGCGGCTAACTTCGTTCTAATGAATTACGGTACTGGTGCGGTAATGTCTGTACCTGCACACGATCAACGTGATTATGAATTTGCGATTAAATACGACTTAGCAATTGAAGGTGTCATTAAGCCACATGATAGTGAACTCGATATTAGCCAAGAAGCTTATACCGAAAAAGGCATTGTATTTAACTCTGGAGACACGTTCCCTGAATTAGACGGTCTGGACTTTCAAACTGCATTCGATGTCATTGATGCCAAGCTAACCCTTGAAGGAAAAGGCAAACGCCAAGTTAACTTCCGTTTACGTGACTGGGGAGTCTCTCGTCAGCGTTACTGGGGAGCCCCCATCCCTATGGTGACTCTTGCTGATGGAACCGTCGTAGCAACACCTGAAGATCAGCTACCTGTCATTCTTCCTGAAGATGTGGTCATGGATGGCATTCAGAGCCCAATCAAGGCCAATAAAGAGTGGGCTAAAACCCAAATTAATGGCCAAGAAGCTTTTAAAGAAACTGATACTTTTGATACCTTTATGGAATCATCTTGGTACTACGCACGTTACTGTAGTCCTCATGCCGATGAGATGTTAGATCCAGCCAAGGCGAACTACTGGTTACCCGTAGATCAGTATGTCGGTGGTATTGAGCATGCGTGCATGCACTTACTGTACTTCAGATTTTTTCATAAATTGTTGCGTGATATGGATCTGGTTAACTCAGATGAACCAGCAAAACGCCTACTGACTCAAGGGATGGTATTAGCCGATACTTTTTACTATAACAATGAAAAAGGTACCCGAGTATGGGTCTCACCATCTGATGTGACAGTACAAGAAACTGACGATAAAGGTCGGATCCTTAAAGCCATTGATAACCAAGGTAATGCACTTGTTTATACTGGCATGAGTAAAATGTCAAAATCTAAAAACAATGGTATCGACCCGCAAGAAATGGTGGATAAGTATGGCGCAGATACAGTGCGTTTATTTATGATGTTTGCAGCGCCGCCAGAGCTAACACTTGAATGGCAAGAATCCAGTGTTGAAGGTGCACACCGCTTTATCAAACGTTTGTGGAAAGTCGCACATGACCACGTTACAAAAGGCGCTACTGCATCATTAGATATCACCTCTCTTGATACTAAGCAAAAAGAGCTACGTCGTGAACTGCATAAGACCATTGTTAAAGTAAGTGATGATATTGAGCGTCGTCAAATGTTCAATACTGCCATCGCATCTGTAATGGAGCTGATGAATCGCCTTCACAAAGCCCCGTCTGACACACCACAAGACCGAGCTCTAATGCAAGAAGTACTATCAGCTGTTGTTCGCTTACTTTACCCCATCATTCCACACACGAGTTTTCGTTTATGGAATGAACTGGGTAATTCTAAGAGCATTGAAGATGCACGCTGGCCAGAAGCTGATAAGTCTGCTCTTGTCGAAGACAGCAAACTTATCATTGTTCAAGTAAACGGTAAGCTACGCGCTAAAATTACCGTCCCCGCAGATGCCACACAAGAAACGGTTGAAGCACTAGGTCACGCAGAGGAAGGGGTGATTAAACATACCGAGGGGAAAATAGTCCGTAAAGTCATCTATGTACCGGGCAAATTGCTCAACATCGTGGCTAACTAAAACAGTCTGAAATAAATCAATGCCAAACTGATGCAAATAACACGCAAAAGTTTGGCAATCATCATGACGATGAATGTTTAGCTTCATGTCATGGCCAAGAAACATTGTATAAAGGAATAAATACTTAGCTTATGCTCATCAAACGCATATGTTTTACCATCATAGCCCTAAGCGTGTTACTTAGCGCTGGTTGCGGCTTTAAACTTCAAGGAAACTACTCGATACCAGAGCAGTTAACAACCCTGCATTTGAGCAGCCAAGATCAGTATAGTCAACTCACACGTTTAGTCCGTGAACGTTTACGACTCAACAATATTACGTTAGTAAAAGAGAGCAATGACACACCAAAATTACAGCTAATAACAGACTCTCTTGATAGGACGACACTATCTCTTTACCCTACAGGCAATGTAGCAGAGTATGAGCTCGCCTATCATGTTACCTTTACCGTCACGCTTCCAGAACAAGATTCTCAACAATTTAATGTTGATATTAAAAGAGATTATCTAGATGATCCTCGCACTGCTCTGGCAAAAAGTCGTGAAATGGAGATCTTGTTAAAAGAAATGCGTATTCAAGCTGCAGACCAAATAATTCAAACTCTCGCTACCATAGAGGTTAATTGAGGCTTAGATGTGACAGTCCTGTTAGGGGCTGCACATCTCATTTTTTAAGGTAATTTGATGCGGATATACCCAGATAAACTTTTACTTCATCTCACACCACTGAAACAATGCTATCTTGTCTTTGGTAACGATCCATGGCTATGCGATACCAGCCTAAATCATCTTTACGCTCAAGCTAAAAAAGAAGGCTTTGAAGAAAAAATACAGTTGACTCAAGAAACGGGCTTTAATTGGAATGACCTCACAGAGCAATGGCAAACCATGAGTTTATTCTCAAGTCGACGTATCATCGAAGTCATTTTACCTCAAGCAAAACCAGGGAGTGAAGGCAGTACGGTTTTACAGCACTTAATGCAAATACCTAATCCAGATGTTCTTCTCATCATCACAGGGCCTAAGCTCACAGCGGAACAAACTAAGAGTAAATGGTTTAAAACATTAGATGCACACAGCATCTATGTTCCGTGCATTACTCCAGAGGGGAGTCAATTTCAACGCTGGCTCGATGAGCGAATAACTCACTTTGCCCTCACACTTACCCGCGATGCTAGAGAAATGCTATACGATTTATATGAAGGCAATTTATTAGCGGCTGAGCAATCCTTAAAACTTTTACAGCTATTAAGCCCGACGACTCAAATTGATAGCAGTCAACTCGCATCCTATTTTGAAGATCAGTCTCGTTTTAACGTGTTTCTGTTAACCGATGCCATGCTCAATAATCAACAAGATAAAGCACTACACATTATCTCCCAACTCAAAGCTGAGGGAGTTGCAATGCCAATCATATTATGGGGTATTTTTAAAGAGCTCTCTATACTACTACAGCTAAAAATAACACAGGACAGTCATCAACCATTGCAACCCTTATGGAGTAAGCTAAGAATATGGGATAAACGTAAATCATTATACCAATCAGCACTCAACAGGCTTCACTTAGTCCATATAGAAAAGTTACTAGCAAGTACATCTGCTATCGAACTTAAACTTAAGCAGCAAGGCATCGAAGATTGGACAGGTATAAGCCACCTAAGTTTGCTTTTCGATCCCAACGCACATCGATTACTTGCTCATATCGAACTAAATGAAAAGGTATAATGAGCTTATGCGTATCGGTATTTTAGGTGGTACATTCGATCCAATACATTTTGGTCATATTCGCCCTGCACTCGAAGTTAAACAGCAACTTAATTTAGATAAAATTTGGTTAATGCCTAACCACAAACCTCCTCATAAAAGCTCGACATCGGTCAGTACTCAACATCGCTTGGCAATGACACAGCTCATTTGTGATGAACATGATGAACTTGAATTGTGTGACATTGAAGCCAAGCGAGCATCCCCCTCTTATTTAGTGACAACGCTGGAACAGTTAACTAAAACTCATCCAAGTCATGAGTTTTATTTCATTATGGGTATGGACTCACTGGTGTCACTCACCCACTGGTATAAATGGCAATCGCTGTTTAGATTATGCCACATCGTCGTCTGCCAACGTCAAGGTTGGAGTTTGTTACCTGATAATGAAATTCTAGATGAATACCATCTGAGAAAATCATCCCCTGTGGATATTTCAGATCAAAAATCAGGCCTCATTATTCCAATCCAAATCACACCACAAGCATACTCATCCACTGAAATCCGCCAGCAGCTCTCACAGGGAATCATCATGACTACAGCTTTACCTGCTATAATCATTCAATATATTAGAGATAAAAACCTGTATCAAACATGAGTTTAAGCTATTTCCCAATCAAATTACATTTCTATGCCTGCAATCACTTATGAGATGTGTCATTAGATGTTATACTACTGCGCTGTCAAAATTTATTAAGGAATAACGCGTGGAAAGCGCCGAGCTAAAGCAGTTTGTAATCGACAAGGTCGAAGATTTAAAAGCAAAAGATGTCGTTGTTTTAGACATTTCAGAACGTTCTAACATAGCTGATTTTATGGTTGTTTGTTCAGGAACATCAAAAACTCACGTGAAAGCAATTGCTGAAAATTTAGTAGTTGAAGCTAAGCGTGCTAATCTTCACATCAATGGTGTTGAAGGCCGTGAAAGCAGTGAGTGGGTACTTGTTGATCTTGGTGATGTTATCCTTCATGTGATGCAAGATAAAACGCGTGATTTCTATGAGCTTGAAAAGTTATGGACTGAAAAGCCAGTTTAATGAAGATCCAACTTGTTGCGGTAGGCACACGTATGCCAGATTGGGTCACCGCAGGTTTCAAGGAATATCAACGCCGATTTCCTAGAGACATGGCACTCGAATTGGTAGAGGTCCAAGCTGGAAAAAGAGGGAAAAATGCTGATATAACTCGAATTCTCAATAAAGAAGGCGAATTAATGTTAGCTGCGATCCCAAAAGGAAACCACATTGTTAGTTTAGATCTTCCAGGTAAAACATGGACAACACCAGAGCTAGCCAATCAGTTAAGTCGTTGGCAACTTGATGGACGAGACGTCAGTCTGCTTATCGGTGGCCCAGAAGGTCTCGCTCCCTCATGTAAACACGCTGCAAACCAAAGTTGGTGCTTATCTGCTCTAACATTACCTCACCCATTAGTGAGAGTCCTTATTGCTGAAAGCCTCTATCGAGCATGGAGCGTTAACACTAATCACCCTTACCATAGAGAATAGTAAGGGGATTAGCTTAAAACTAATTCAAGCCTTAAGTGAAGCAATGTACCCAGTGCTTATTGCTAAGCTGGAGAAAATGTAAGTGACGCCAAACAAGCGGATAACGATGCATGACCACGTAGCAGAAGCCTCGCTTTTCAAACGAAGAGCCTTGTTTACTTTTGTTTGCGTAGTGACTTTATTAGGGATATTACTAAGTAACTTATATCACCTCCAAATACTTTCATATACCGATTACGAAACTCGCTCTAATGATAATCGTATCAGAGTTATTCCGGTCGCACCGAACCGCGGGCTGATTTATGACCGCAATGGTCATCTTCTCGCTGAAAATCAACCATTTTTCGCCTTAGAGCTGATCCCTGAAAAAGTTAACGACATTCCAGCAACATTAGCTCAACTCAGCAACATTATTTCCATTAGTAGCGATGAACAAGATGACTTTATTAAATCACTTAAATACCATCGACGCTTTAAACCATTAACACTTAAAAGTCATGTTACAGAAGAGCAAGTTGCTGTCTTTAGTGTTAACCAACATAAATTTCCGGGAATATCTGTTGTTGCAGGCCTAAAACGCCATTACCCTTACAACGGTCTGATAACACATGCCCTAGGTTATGTCGGCCGGATCAATGACAAAGACAAACAAGTATTACAACAAAGTGGTGAATGGAAAAACTATGTGGGCACCAAATATATTGGCAAACAAGGCATAGAGAAATTCTATGAAGACTTACTTCATGGTAAACCCGGCCACCTTGAAGAAGAAGTCAATAACCGTGGACGTAGGATCCGAATACTAAAATCAGTCCCCCCAACTCCTGGGCAAGACATCTATCTGACACTTGATCTCGAGCTCCAAAAGAAAGCATTAGCACTCCTTGATGGACGTCGTGGATCGATTGTCGCGATTGATCCACGCGATGGTGGAGTGTTAGCTATGCTTTCAAGCCCAACTTACGATCCTAACCTATTTGTAAACGGAATAAGCACTAACGCTTACGCTGGACTACTTGATTCACCTTCACGCCCATTAATTAATCGTGCGACAAAGGGTCAGTACGCGCCAGCATCAACCGTGAAACCTTTTCTTGCTTTGCTTGGTTTAGATGAAAAAACAATCACACCCAAAACACGAATTTGGGATCCTGGTTTTTGGCAAATACCAGGCGTCGAACGTAAATACAGAGACTGGAAACGTTGGGGACATGGCTGGGTTGATGTCACCAGTGCGTTGATTGGTTCATGTGATACCTATTTTTACGATTTAGCCTATAAAACAGGTGTTAATAAAATAGCCAGTTTTATGCAACCTTTTGGCTTCGGTGAACGTGTTGGCATCGATATTTTCGAAGAGTCCGTAGGCATCATGCCCTCGAAAGACTGGAAAAAAATGCGTTACAATCAGCCTTGGTACATAGGTGATACGATATCAGTCGGCATTGGTCAAGGTTATTGGACAGCAACACCATTACAGTTGGCTAATGCAACGGCTATTATGGCTAACAGAGGCAAACGTTTCACACCCCATCTGCTTAAATCAATTAAAAACAACGCATTACAAATTGCCAAACCCATTGATGAGCATGCACCCATTGAGCTTAACAATGCAAAAAACTGGGACGTCATCAATCAAGCGATGCGAGACACTGCACACAAGAAACACTTTAAAAATGCGAGCTACACCGCAGCAATGAAAACGGGGACAGCGCAAGTCATTAGTGTCGCAGAAGGGGAAAAATATGATGCCGATGCCATATCAGAACATTTTAGAGATAATGCTTTAGTCATCGCTTACGCTCCTTACGAAAATCCTGAAATTGCCATCGCTGTTGTGCTTGAGAATGCTGGTTGGGGAGGCGCTAACGCAGGCCCTGTGGCTAGAGCACTGCTTGATGAATATATGTTACGAGATAGTTTGGAGCAAAAATAATGACCTCACAAAATCATAGGCCTAATATTTGGCAACGTATGCATATTGACTTGCCATTATTATTTGCAATTTTAACATTGATGGGCTTTGGCCTTTTCGTTATTTACTCTGCAGGTGGTGAAGATTTCGCCATCATGGAACGCCAATTGTTTCGTATGGGATTATCCCTATTCATTATGTTTCTCATCGCCCAAATTAATCCAGAAATGTTAAGGCGTTGGGCATTTCCTATTTATGTTGCAGGCATAATATTACTACTAGGCGTACATTTTTTTGGCTCAATAAATAAAGGAGCACAACGCTGGTTAAACTTAGGATTTATGGAGTTTCAGCCTTCGGAAGTGATAAAATTAGTCTTTCCTATCACCATGGCATGGTACATCAGTAAATTTCCACTCCCTCCTAAAAAACGTTACTTAGCAGGAGCTGGTGTCCTCTTATTAATACCCACTTTGTTAATCGCTAAACAACCCGATCTTGGTACCTCGATTCTCGTTGCCGCCTCTGGCATTTTTGTACTCTTCTTATCTGGAATGAGTTGGGCAATTGTGGGTGGCTTTATTGCCGTGATTGTCGCTATGCTGCCTATATTGTGGTTTTTTTTGATGCATGATTACCAACGTACTCGCGTACTCACTTTACTCGATCCGGAAAAAGATCCTCTTGGGGCTGGTTATCATATCATCCAATCAAAAATTGCTATTGGTTCTGGCGGCATGTTGGGTAAAGGCTGGCTCGACGGAACCCAATCACAATTAGAGTTTTTACCAGAACGACATACTGACTTTATCTTTGCTGTCATTGGCGAAGAGTTTGGTTTAATAGGCAGTTTTTTATTACTTAGCGTCTATCTGTATATTATAGGACGAGGCTTAATCATCGCATCACAGGCACAAACCAGTTTCGCTCGTTTGTTAGCAGGAAGCATTACCTTGACTTTCTTTGTTTATATTTTTGTCAACATTGGTATGGTATCAGGCTTATTACCTGTCGTTGGGGTGCCTTTACCACTAATTAGTTACGGTGGCACTTCCATGCTAACGTTAATGACTGGCTTCGGTATTTTGATGAGTATTCACACCCATCGACGCTTCATCGATAGGTAGCATAAATCAGTCGCAATCATTTAACGTACTCAGTTAAGTAAGTCAGTTAGTATTGCTAGAGCCTACTCTAGTCGCCGTTTGCAAACGCTGTCGACTCATTATTAATAGGAACGAATAAGTGAAAATAATGCCTAAACTTTTAGCCACAATACTCTTGAGCACTTTGTCAATCGGCGCTTCAGCCACCACAATGGTTAACAGCGAAGTCACAGCAGATTCATTAAAATCTGAATTTATAACGACTCAGTTAACCTCAGGTTTTACCGATAAAGAGGTGAAAAAATTTCTTTCCACCGCTAAATTTGATCAGCATGTCATCGATGCAATGACAAAACCTTGGGAAGCAAAACCTTGGCATGAATATTACCCCATTTTTTTAACCGAAAAACGCTTAAATGCAGGCCTCAAGTTTTGGCAAAAACATGCCAAAACCATTGATCGCGCTGCTCAGGAATTTAATGTCGATCCTCAAATTATCATCGCTATAATAGGGATCGAAACTCACTATGGCGGTTATATGGGAAATTACTCAGTTATCGATGCCCTATATACTCTAGGTTTTTATTATCCTCCACGAGCCACTTTTTTTAGAAAAGAGTTAAGCCACTTACAGACCTTGGTTAAAGAAGAGAATTTAGATCTCGCTAACCTAAAAGGCTCTTACGCAGGCGCTATGGGGTATGGCCAATTTATTCCGTCCAGTTATCGACATTACGCCATTGACTTTGACCATGATGGCAAAAGAGATCTGTTAAATAACCAAATCGATGCTATAGGCAGTGTGGCTAATTACTTTCACCAACATGGTTGGATTGCTGGAGCTCCTGTAGCCATCCCTTTAACTGCATCAAATGGGCTTCCTTCCCCTTTAAAACCTTGGGCTGGCGAACCTTTACATTATCGGGCTTCTGATATTTTATCACCCAAACTTGCATTAGCGGGATCTATCGATCTCGACGTTTCACAACCAGCCCTTATTATTAGCCTTGAACAGAAAACCAAACACGAATACTGGCTTGGACTTGAGAATTTTTACGTGATAACCCGCTATAATCGAAGTCCGCTCTACGCTATGGCAGTTTATCAATTTAGCCAACAATTAAAAAAGGCCCACGATGCACAATAACACCACTCATAAAATAGTGGCACTCGTCACAGCATTTTTTCTCTCAGCCTGCTCTAGTTCAGATGGTGGAGGACGTTATAAAATTGCCAATGACAAAGCACCGAACAGCGCGCCAGACGTCACTAAAGTCGAAGATGCTCACCCGAAATATGAAGCATACAGCCGTGGTGGAAATAAGAAAAACTATACCGTTTTAGGTAAATCGTACCAAGTCATGGATACTGGCAAAGGTTATAATAGCAGTGGTACTGCATCATGGTATGGCAGTAAATTTCATGGGCATCTTACTTCTAATGGTGAGACCTATGATATGTACTCTATGTCGGCGGCACATAAAACACTACCATTACCCAGTTTTGTCAAAGTCACCAACATGAGCAATCACAAAGAAGTCATTGTCCGCGTTAATGATAGGGGGCCTTTTCATGATGATAGAATTATCGACTTGTCTTACGCAGCTGCACACAAGTTAGATATGTTAAAAACCGGCACTGCACAGGTTAAAATTGAAGTCATTTACATAGAAAATCCTGAATCTATTGCATTAGCAACACTTAAAGACACTAAGCTCCATTATATTCAGATACTCGCATCGACAAACAAAAACAAAATCGATAATTTAGCAACACAACTAGAAAATAAATACAAAATAAAAACTCGAATAAAATCAAGTGATAATCTTTACAGACTGCAATTAGGTCCTATTGCTCATCAGCAGTTAGCTTTACAGATAGACCTTGACTTAAAATCAAATGGTTTTCCACAAAGCTATTTCATCATTGAATAATAAAATGTCACATAACGAAAGATTAATGAACCTTCACAGAATTAGCTTATCGATTAATGATACACTGTATAAGCTTACGACCCTGAATATAACCAAAATAAGACGTGCCTTATTGATATGAATGTTTTAAACCAGCCCATAATAAAATCACTTGCTCTTGCAACGAGTCTTACATGCTCATTTGCTTACGCAGCCCCTGTTGTAACGCCAAATGCACCTACAGTTGCAGCCAAGGCCTTCATCTTAATGGATTACAATACTGGACAGGTGATCGCTGAAGAAAATGCTTACGAAAGTTTAAACCCTGCTAGCCTAACTAAAATGATGACAAGTTATGTTATTGGTAATGAAATCAAAGTAGGTAATATCTCACCAGACGATCAAGTCACCATCAGCAAGAAAGCATGGTCAAAGAATTTTCCTGATTCATCAAAAATGTTTATCGAAGTCGGGAAACAGGTTTCAGTAGATGATCTTAACCACGGTATTATTATTCAATCAGGTAACGATGCTTGTGTTGCGATGGCTGAGCATATTGCTGGTACCGAAGATGGATTTGTCGACTTAATGAACTCTTGGGCTAAGCAACTTGGCATGCAAGACAGTTACTTTGAAAACTCTCATGGTCTGGATTCTGAAAATCATAAGACAACCGCTTATGATATGGCAATTTTAGGCGCAGCCCTTATTAGGGATGTTCCAGATGAATATGCTGTTTATAGCAAAAAATCATTCACCTACAATGGGATCAAACAATACAATCGTAATGGTTTATTATGGGACAAAAGTTTACATGTCGATGGGATTAAAACAGGCCACACATCAGGAGCAGGCTACAACTTAGTCACATCAGCGACAAAAGATGATATGCGTCTCATTGCTGTTGTTATGGGAACTAAAAGTGAAGCAGCTCGTAAAGCTGAAAGCAAAAAAATCCTAAATTATGGCTTCCGTTTCTTTGAAACCATCACGCCATACAAAGCGGGTAATAGCTTCGTAACACAAAAAATTTGGTATGGTGATAAAGACTCTGTAGATTTAGGTGTTATCACAGATACACCGATCACTATTAGCCGCGGCCAAGCTAAAAATTTACAGGCAAATTTTGAACTCACAAAAGAGCTAACTGCCCCCTTAAGTAAAGGTGAAACCGTGGGGCGTATTTTCTTTCAGCTTGATGGTAAAGATATCGCACAATTTCCACTCGTAACCCTACAAGAAGTTAATGAAGGTAGTTGGTTCAGTAAACTAATGGACTACTTCACTCAATTATTTACTGGATGGTTTAACTAAACCATTTATGTTTATAAATGAAAAAGCCACCTAAAGGTGGCTTTTTCATTTTGCTCTAGGCACCTTGAATTAGGTATAATAACCACCATATAAAGATCACTGTTTTTTCGTCCAAGAGACCCCATATGTTAGATACAAAATTTGATGAATATTTGGAATTTCCATGTTCTTTTTCATACAAGGTCGTTGGTGATGCTTGCGAAACATTGGCTGATAATGTCGTAGCCGTTGTGCAAAAACACGTACCTGGCGATTATGTACCAAGCACTAAAACCTCAAGCAAAGGAACTTACCATTCCATCAGTATTAGAGTAACGGTTCAAAGTAAGGAACAAGTCGAGTCTCTTTATATGGAGCTTGCAGCCATTAAAGGTGTGAAACGTGTTCTATAAACCGACTCTTCGCTGATGATTTGTTTTAATTAACTTTATTAGACTTCAACTTCTCATCTTGACCCTCTGGAAGCATTGTTAATGTGATCTAGCTTACAATTATGAGTCAGGGGGGTATAATACCTCTATTATTGTTTAAGGGGAGCGCATGCCCTTGTTAGAAAGCACATTGCACGTAAGGTTTCTTGGAACACAAGATTACGAGTCAGTATGGCACGCGATGCAGGAATACACTGATAACCGAGACAATGCCAGTCCTGATGAACTCTGGTTAGTAGAACACCCACCTGTATTCACTCAAGGTCAAGCAGGTAAAAGTGAACATATTTTGGATCCTGGTGATATACCTGTCATTCAAGTCGATCGTGGTGGTCAAGTGACTTACCACGGCCCCGGTCAGCTTGTCGCTTACCCTCTGATCAATATTAAGCGGCTTAATATTGGTGTGCGTCAACTTGTCACTAATATTGAAAATAGTATCGTGATGATGCTCAAACATTATCAAGTCAACGCCTACGCAAAAGCTGATGCTCCCGGTGTTTATATTGACGAACGAAAAGTCGCATCACTTGGGCTTCGGATCCGTAAGGGCTGCTCTTTTCATGGATTAGCGCTTAATGTCGATATGGACATGAGTCCATTCCAACGTATTAACCCTTGTGGTTATGCTGGCCTAGAAATGGCGCAATGTAAGCAAGTCGGTGGACCTCAAACTGTCAAAGAGGCAGGCGAGCAGCTTGTTAACACACTTAGCCAAATCTTAGGCTACCAAAATCTAATTCACCATAAAGGATTATCATAGTCATATGAGTAGACCAGAAAGATTACAACCAGGTGTAAAACTCAGAGATGCCGATAAAGTTTCTCGTATCCCAGTTAAAATAATACCATCTGAACGCGCAACCATGCTGCGAAAACCTGACTGGTTAAGAGTGAAATTACCTTCATCAAGTCAACGTATTGATGAAATCAAGCAGGCTTTACGAGCCAATGGACTGCATTCTGTTTGTGAAGAGGCATCTTGCCCTAATCTTGCAGAATGTTTTAACCATGGTACTGCGACTTTTATGATCTTAGGTGCAATTTGTACACGTCGTTGCCCATTTTGCGATGTTGCTCATGGTCGACCACTTAAACCTGATGCTGAGGAGCCTAAAAAACTCGCTCAAACCATCAAAGATATGAAACTAAAATATGTCGTGATCACCTCAGTTGATCGTGATGATCTTCGTGATGGAGGTGCACAGCACTTTGCAGATTGTATCCGCGAGATCAGAAAATTAAATCCGAGCATAAAAATTGAAACTTTAGTCCCTGATTTTCGTGGCCGTATTGATGCTGCGCTTGATATCTTATCAACTGAGCCACCTGATGTCTTTAACCATAACTTAGAGACAGCCCCCATGCATTATCGTAAAGCCCGTCCTGGTGCAAATTATCAATGGTCCTTGGATTTGCTAAAGAAGTTTAAAGAACGTCACCCCAATGTACCCACTAAGTCAGGCTTAATGATGGGCTTAGGTGAAACAAACGAAGAGATAGCTGATGTGTTGAAAGATCTGCGAGCACATAATGTAGAAATGCTAACACTTGGGCAATACTTACAGCCGTCTAAATTTCATCTTCCTGTTGAACGATACGTCCCACCTGCAGAGTTTGATGAACTTAAAGTATTTGCCGATAGTATTGGCTTTACTCATGCAGCATGCGGTCCTATGGTTCGTTCAAGCTACCATGCAGATCTTCAAGCTCAAGGAAAAGAAATAAAGTAACTAACACTATTTCTAAATCCATCAAATAGCGTCACGAGAGTACTCGTTGACGCTATTTAATGTCACAAAGTCAATTCCATTAAAATCGCATCTTCAGTGCCACTAGCCGTTTTGTAATAACCTTTACGATAGCCAGCCTCCCTAAATCCATCTCTTATGTATAGTGCTCTCGCCACAACACTTGACTCCCTCACCTCAAGAAAAAAAGTCTCAGCATCATGCTCACGGGCAAAGGTAATAACGTGATCCAATAACAGATGGCCAAGACCTCGCCCTTGAAATTTTGGCTCTATACAAATATCCATAAGAGTGGCATTTTCAAAAATTTGATGCAAAATAGCAAAACCTCGAAACTCATCATCTAAATAGATACCCACAGAGGTATATAAGGGACCAAAGCATGTTTCAATAGTCGATGTACTCATAGGATGAGAGTGAACTTTAGATGCGAGATGTGCCATTTTCTGACTACATTCAATGCTAAGAGGTAATACTTGAACCTTCTGAACATGAATCATCGGCCAAGCTCCTGCACAGCGATAATCATATTCCAAAGCTCTCGCTTATTCTCAACTGAAGTCTCTAACTCACTCGCAGGAGCTGAACTCAAAACAGCATTTGACTTAGGCAGCTTTATTCTGCGCATATCCCAAATAATATCAGCACCTCTCTCTAGCGAACTTGTAAATGTGCAATGAATAAAGGGGCAGTCGATTAAGGATAAGGCGGTCGCTATAATAGTATTATTATCTAGCCCAGCAGAAACCTTATCAACTAAGATAAAATACTCCTGTTTCTCCTCACTTCCCAGGCTCCACCTTGTGATCCCCATTGCATCTAGATATGCCGATTTTTCCACGCTGCTATCACTTAATATTGACTCTGATATTAACTAGGATACCAGCTTATCCCTTCCTTTGCCCTAGCATAAGCAATAGACTTATAGTGGAAGCTAACCCACCAAACGGTAATCTAGCTCCCACAATAATAGTAACGAAGAAAAAATTAATTTATCCAAATTTCGCGTACAAAAAAGCCGAGCAATGCTCCATTTATTTAGCAGAGGTGGCAGACTCTAACTCACAAATGCGGTTTTGGAGATCCACTTGTCACCCTTTAAAACAATAGCTTACTTATTTTAATAGCATAAAGGTTCTTTCATTTGTATAGATAAGCTATCGATTTATTATTTCAATATTATGGATATTCTAAGGAGTTAATGTCACCTATTGTGAATAAGTCCCTTACAGCACTTCCTTTTGTACAGCCTACATTCAGCCTATTAGGCGTATAAAACTTCCCAGTACGTATTTTTAAAACAAAAAAGGTAAATAAAATGACAAAAAAAACGTCACTTGTTTTGACAACAAGTATAATAGCGTTAATGTTGGCTGGCTGTGGAAGTGATGACAATAGCGAAAATATATCGTTTGAAAGCAATATAAATCAGCCTATTAGCGGCTTGGCCGACGGTGATAAAATTACGGATGCTGGAGACGCTATCGAACACCATGCTGACGCTGAAAACCTCGCCGTTTTTGATGATAAATTTAGAGATGGGACATATGATACTCCTCGCTTTAGCATAGTGAGTAACAATTATGATGAGGTGACGGTAACGTCAATTCCTCAAACCGATGTCAGCTGGATTACAGACGAAGCTAGAGGAAATGACATTGAATCGGTTTGTCGTTTAGATAAATCACACTATCTCGCCGCAGAAAGCAGTTATTACCAAGAAAATTATGGCCGTATGTTTCTGATGGAGAGAGTGAGTGATACACCAAATGAATTGTATTCAGGCCTGAAACTAAAAGCGATATATTCTATTCCTACCGATGAAGATGCCTCATTCGAGGGACTGGCATGCACAGCTTCAGTAGAAAAAGATGGTAGCTATAACATCCTTTTGGGCGATAGAGAATCGGGTGATATTTATTGGGGAAGCGTGAATCCTCTTACCGACTCTACCACTGCAGTAAACGAGAGAATAAACCCCGATTTCCAAAAGGTCGGTAATATCCATGCCGATGAAAGTTGGGATGTAAACCGTGACATATCTGAGCTTAATTACGATATTGACACTCAGAAACTATTGGGGGTCGCCTCTTATGATCCTGGAGATGATGTAGAGGAAACGCCGCACTCGACACTTTATAAGACTCAAGATACTTTCCCGTTAGCAAGTAACGCCGCAATGGCAGCAATGGTTATTAGCCAACCATCTATTGCTATAGAGGAACTTCAGAGCTTCCCAGACCATAAAATCGAAGCTGTCACCATTTTTAAGAGCAATTACTTGTTCTACGGCTCAGATGATGACACTGAGAATAACATCTACGGTATGTTCACATTAAATCCGTAATTCTAATAAGAATTTAAATATTAAGCTCGCGTAATGTGTTACTAAAAACAATGTACTAACTACGAAAAATAAATAATCAAACTCCAACCCATTGTTAAGTTAATTGATTTAACAATGGAATTGGTAGCATCAAGCAATGCCCTAACACCTTGCATGACGCTACAGATTTTTTAATTAGAAGGTTGCGTTGCCAATACCGCACAACGGTAACCGCCTTTACTGCTCCCATAGCGGTAACATTATTGATAGACCAAGTCCCAGTCATTTCAAGCAGAATCGAATAATCCAATGTTAATAACCGCTCAATAACTAAATGTGGATCTCCTAGTAACTCAAGACGAACACTAGCACTAGCACCTTGACGCATCTATCTTCTCAATTCATCACATCACATAAGCAGAACAACCGATTCACTCTCATAAGGCTGGTGGATTTTGTAAACGAAGCTTCACCATACACCACATCTGCTTTTGGCCTCTAATGTTAGTCCACTTAGCCTTCACTCCGCTAACGTCCATACGGCTTGCCTTATCCAATAGGGAATCAAAACTAGCCAAACCTTTGGATTGTAGCCCCGTACGCTGAGAACTTTTCGGAACAAATAAGCCAAGATATATCTTGAAAAAAACGAGTACGCTGTTCTTAAAATCGGATTTGTCTTCGATTTGAAAATGACTGATGAGACTACAATCGTCATAGCAGATGGGAATAGTTAAGAGGTTGTGAACTAGCATATGATAGAAAAGTAGCGCTTGTACCAAGTTTAGGCAGTAAAAAGAGTGAATAAATATTCACTGCTCACCTAATCATATTCTACTTTAGGCTTTAAAAAGAAAAAAGACTCGCATATTTCTATGCAAGTCTTTGTTTTATTTGGCAGGGGTGGGGAGACTCGAACTCACAACATGCGGTTTTGGAGACCGCCGCTCTACCAATTGGAGCTACACCCCTGTTGACGAAGCGTATTATGCTTAAATAGCTCGAAAAGGTAAAGCACTATTTTAAAAAAAACATTCATCAGGATGTTTTTTAAACGAAATTTAACTATTTAAACCCTTTAAATAACAAATATAGTGTTCATAACTGTGGGTTTTATCAAATAATTATTATACGAGTGACTCATGAGCATCTTGAAAAACAAAAAAAACACAGCAAAATACACTAAAGCAAACATACGACTATAAAATATAATAAATGTAAACAAATATCAAAAGAGAACGAGTATAACACCCTTTAAAATGTTAACCAATGTACAAAACAAACATAGAATAAACATAAAGCAAACAACCTGAAAGATACAACTGTTATATCTAGTTACTAACAAACCTCAGTTAGGAGTCAAGGGTTAATAATATGATCTTTTGTCTTTTCATCTATTGAGTGTTTCTCCATTTTTTACGAGTTTTTATATCCATTTTAATTAGATTTATATCATAATAAGCATCGGTAATGACTGGGAGCCTACAATTACTCTCAACAACATTATTTCAGTGTAAATGGAAGGATTGGTCATGGGAAGGAATTATATACTTGGGAACCAAGTGGTTTTCGACAAATTAAAAAGAGAAATTACCGATAAAGATACTGTCGTTAATATAGGCGGGCGAGAAGCTGCTATATTAAGCATGTTATATGATAATGGAAATCAAGTACTACGCAAAGATGAAATTAATCAACACGTATGGGGAAAGGTGTTCGTAAGCGAAACCTCATTAACCAAAGCAGTTTCCAACTTACGTAAATCACTCGCTCAATTTAATGACATTAGCTGTGAAATAAAAACGATCCCAAAAGAAGGCTACATGTTAATCATTGATCATAGCATCACGCATGCTTTGGCCCAAGAACCTTCACCAGATACTTATGTTGAAAAAATAACTAAAACTAATAAAGTATTTCCTAATAAATCGGACAATACAACAGTATCAACAGTAAAAATCGGGCTACATTCTAGTATTCCATATAACCAACGTATTTTTTGGGTAAAACTTTGTTTTACTTCTGCATTAATAGCTGCAACTTTTACTACTGCGATCATAATGGTTTTACGTTAATTAATGGGATTTAATACCTATCCAAGTAAAGATGTGATCGACTTAAAGATATTGACTTCAAGTTCCTTGCTAGCTAGTAGAAAAGCATTCAAATGAAGACGCGCTTACTTGCGCTTTCACATTTCCAAGGTCGAAAGCCACATACTGACATTGCGAGATATTTATGTGAAGGTCTAGCTAGTTTGGAAGATAAATACCTTATTCATAGGCCGCTATGTATTAATGCCCAGCAGTGCAAGCAACTCGCCCTATATATTAAAGCCAGAGTAAATAGCGAACACGGCCGTGGCTGACTGACACTGATATTCATCACGTTATATACAGTCAGTTTGGTAAAAAGATTACCCCGATTATATCTATTACCTATTGAATAAAATTAGCTTTCATAGTTGACTATCACACTCTAAACATTCTAAACATTCTAAACATTCTAAACATTCTAAACATTCTACACAATCATAAGCATTTCAAGAAGAGTGTAAAAAACTAAAATTTAAAACGCTCAAAAGATCCCTATCAATGTCAGTCTAGATGAAGTCGACTTTTGCTTTGAAGATGGAGGTTGTTTTAGCCAACAAAATACCAGCATAAAGTTATGGGCACAGAAAGGTAGCCGTCCTAGAACACTACAGCAACAACAGTTTGAGTATGACTACATATGCGGTACGGTTTGCCCATCCACAAGGCAACTGAAGCCCTTGAATAAAGATCCCATGAGAGAGCATCTACGGCAAATTTCAGCTGCAACTCCTGAGGAACGATACGTAGTCATCATAATGGAGGCACAAGCTGGCATATTTTAACGCAGCTCGATGGTATACCATGGACACGGCACAGCCATTTGATCATTTATCTTTACTCAAGTTAACACCCTATTCGCCAGCATTAAATCCCATTGAACAAGTTTGGCAATGACTAAGACAGAGATATTTATCTAATCGAACTTTTTCAGGTTTTGATGACATTGTTGAGCAAGTATCCATGGCGTGGAACAGCTTTATTTCAGATCGAAATAGGGTCAAAAACTTGTGAATGAGAGATTGAATTAAGTTGGTCGATTAGCTAATGCAATTGTTATAACGCACTCGCATTTTCAAAATGGAAAGTCCAATCTAACATGACGAAATATGCTAAAGCGATCAAACCAGCATTGACAGCCGAGTGAGTATTTTTCAACAGTTAAAACGCAACAAAGCCACCTTAATAAGGTAGCTTCTCTACTTAATTAGGCGCCTGGAAATGACCTACTCTCACATGGGGGTGAAGAAGTAGTGATTTGAATGCATCGCATTCAGCTGCTTTGTAACGAGAGTCGGCACCGTCACTGTACTGGGGAGCCCGCTTAGCGGCGGGTTGACATCGAGGTAGGCATTGCACGTACGTGCTTAAGTGGATAAGCCACCTGCCTAGAATAACATTAGATACGCCAAATGAAGTGTCAAACTATTAACAGTCCAAACGCAAAAAAGCCACCTTAATAAGGTGGCTTCTCTACTTAAATAGGCGCCTGGAAATGACCTACTCTCACATGGGGAGACCCCACACTACCATCGGCGCGATTGCGTTTCACTTCTGAGTTCGGGATGGGATCAGGTGGTGCCACAATGCTATGGTTTCCAGACAAATTCTTACTGGTTAATTATTCGTCTCACGGCATTGTTTCCTCGCTCCAGTGCTTGTGTACTAAAGTACACGCCGCGCTTCACTCGTTACGGCTTTGTCAGCCAAACAATTTCCTGCGTAATTAACCAAATAACTAAATTCGAAAAGCTGTTAAATAAATATAATTGAGTGTAACTTAAATCAAATTGGTATTCTTTTTCGCTCTGTAATCACTCATTAACCACAAACTTCTTAGAAGTAAAACCCATCTGGGTTGTATGGTTAAAGCCTTACGAGTCATTAGTACAGGTTAGCTCAACGCCTCACAACGCTTACACACCCTGCCTATCAACGTCCTAGTCTCGAACGGCTCTTTAAAGGGATTAAATCCCTAGGGATGACTCATCTTAGGACTCGCTTCCCGCTTAGATGCTTTCAGCGGTTATCGATTCCGAACGTAGCTACCGGGCAATGCTATTGGCATAACAACCCGAACACCAGCGGTTCGTCCACTCCGGTCCTCTCGTACTAGGAGCAGCTTCCTTCAATCATCCAACGCCCACGGCAGATAGGGACCGAACTGTCTCACGACGTTCTGAACCCAGCTCGCGTACCACTTTAAATGGCGAACAGCCATACCCTTGGGACCGACTTCAGCCCCAGGATGTGATGAGCCGACATCGAGGTGCCAAACACCGCCGTCGATATGAACTCTTGGGCGGTATCAGCCTGTTATCCCCGGCGTACCTTTTATCCGTTGAGCGATGGCCCTTCCATTCAGAACCACCGGATCACTATGACCTACTTTTCGTACCTGCTCGACGTGTATGTCTCGCAGTTAAGCTGGCTTATGCCATTGCACTAACCGTACGATGTCCGACCGTACTTAGCCAACCTTCGTGCTCCTCCGTTACTCTTTGGGAGGAGACCGCCCCAGTCAAACTACCCACCAGACACTGTCCTCAACCCCGATTCAGGGGCCAGAGTTAGAACATCAAAACTACAAGGGTGGTATTTCAAGGTTGACTCCATCAGAACTAGCGTCCCAACTTCATAGTCTCCCACCTATCCTACACATGTAGGTTCAATGTTCAGTGCCAAGCTATAGTAAAGGTGCACGGGGTCTTTCCGTCTAGCCGCGGGTATACGGCATCTTCACCGCAATTTCAACTTCACTGAGTCTCGGCTGGAGACAGCGTGGCCATCATTACGCCATTCGTGCAGGTCGGAACTTACCCGACAAGGAATTTCGCTACCTTAGGACCGTTATAGTTACGGCCGCCGTTTACCGGGGCTTCGATCATGAGCTTCTCCGAAGATAACCCAATCAATTAACCTTCCGGCACCGGGCAGGCGTCATACCGTATACTTCCTCTTGCGAGTTTGCACAGTACTGTGTTTTTTGATAAACAGTTGCAGCCACCTGGTATCTGCGACTCCCGTCAGCTTAAAGAGCAAGTCTTATCACCAACAGGAGCGTACCTTCTCCCGAAGTTACGGTACCATTTTGCCTAGTTCCTTCAGCCGAGTTCTCTCAAGCGCCTTGGTATTCTCTACCCAACCACCTGTGTCGGTTTGGGGTACGATTCCTACTAACCTGAAGCTTAGAAGATTTTCCTGGAAGCATGGCATCAACTACTTCATCACCTTAGTGACTCGTCATCAGCTCTCAGCATCGCAATTTAATGCGTATTCCCGGATTTGCCTAAGAATACTGCCTACTACCTTAAACGCGGACAACCAACGCCGCGCTAGCCTAGCCTTCTCCGTCTCTCCATCGCAGTTAGCAGAAGTACGGGAATATTAACCCGTTTCCCATCGACTACGCCTTTCGGCCTCGCCTTAGGGGTCGACTCACCCTGCCCTGATTAACATTGGACAGGAACCCTTGGTCTTTCGGCGAGGGAGTTTTTCACTCCCTTTATCGTTACTCATGTCAGCATTCGCACTTCTGATACCTCCAGTGTGGGTTACCCCTTCACCTTCTACGGCTTACAGAACGCTCCTCTACCGCGTCAATGCATCTCACATACGACTATTACTCTGCATTAAGTCCATCGACTCAACGTGTTTAGGCTTGAACTGTCATTCGCTACGCTCATGAAAGTTAGCATTAAATCAGTAATCGCATCTGTGATGCATTGACACCCGTAGCTTCGGTGTATTGCTTAGCCCCGTTAAATCTTCCGCGCAGGCCGACTCGACTAGTGAGCTATTACGCTTTCTTTAAATGATGGCTGCTTCTAAGCCAACATCCTAGCTGTCTAAGCCTTCCCACATCGTTTCCCACTTAGCAATAACTTTGGGACCTTAGCTGACGGTCTGGGTTGTTTCCCTTTTCACGACGGACGTTAGCACCCGCCGTGTGTCTCCCGAGTAGTACTCATTGGTATTCGGAGTTTGCAAAGGGTTGGTAAGTCGGGATGACCCCCTAGCCTTAACAGTGCTCTACCCCCAATGGTATTCGCTCGAGGCGCTACCTAAATAGCTTTCGAGGAGAACCAGATATCTCCCGGTTTGATTGGCCTTTCACCCCCATCCACAAGTCATCCGCTCATTTTTCAACATAAGTCGGTTCGGTCCTCCAATTGATGTTACTCAATCTTCAACCTGCCCATGGATAGATCACCGGGTTTCGGGTCTACACCTTGCAACTAAACGCGCAGTTAACACTCGGTTTCCCTACGGCTCCGCTATTCGCTTAACCTCGCTACAAAATGTAAGTCGCTGACCCATTATACAAAAGGTACGCAGTCACGGTCTCAAGAACCGCTCCCACTGCTTGTACGTATACGGTTTCAGGTTCTATTTCACTCCCCTCACAGGGGTTCTTTTCGCCTTTCCCTCACGGTACTGGTTCACTATCGGTCAGTCAGGAGTATTTAGCCTTGGAGGATGGTCCCCCCATGTTCAGACAAGATGTCACGTGTCCCGTCCTACTCGTTTTCATCTATGGTTAGTTTTCATGTACGGGGCTATCACCCTGTGCCGCTGTGCTTTCCAACACATTCCACTAACACCCCATAGACTTAAGGGCTAATCCCCGTTCGCTCGCCGCTACTAGGGGAATCTCGGTTGATTTCTTTTCCTCCGGGTACTTAGATGTTTCAGTTCCCCGGGTTCGCCTCACGACACTATGTATTCATGTCGTGATACATGCTTATGCATGTGGGTTTCCCCATTCGGATATCGTTAGCTCAAATGCTTGTTACTAGCTCGCCAACGCTTTTCGCAAGTTACTACGTCCTTCATCGCCTCTGACTGCCAAGGCATCCACCGTATACGCTTAGTCACTTAACCATACAACCCACATAGGTTTTTATTCGCTTGCTGCTTTGCCCTTATGCGGTGTTACTCAAGTTCGCTTGTCAGTTATGTAGCGCTGCTACATGCCTTTCTCGCTCACTTTCGCGCCTTGCCTAAGACCAAACTCGCTGCGCTAATATTATCTATTGTTCAAACAGGTAGTTTGAACGAGATGTATCGCAACTAATGGTGTTTACTTTCGCCAAAAGAATACTCTTGAACTCATCACCCTAAGGTAAATCATTCCGCACTTGATTTAAGTGTTTGAGAACTCAATTATTTATTTTCGCATTAATGCTATTAACAACAAACAACCTAAGCCATTCACCGTCCCTTTCACATTAACACTATCAGCTTTCCAAATTTTTAAAGAACAAGCATCGCCGTAAAGGCGTGCCACTCGCTCTAACAAGAACAAGTTATCTGTGTGAACACTCAGCAAATATTGAGTTAGTCGTATAGGTAAGGAGGTGATCCAGCCCCAGGTTCCCCTAGGGCTACCTTGTTACGACTTCACCCCAGTCATGAACCACACCGTGGTAAACGCCCTCCCCGAAAGGTTAAGCTATCTACTTCTGGTGCAGCCCACTCCCATGGTGTGACGGGCGGTGTGTACAAGGCCCGGGAACGTATTCACCGTGGCATTCTGATCCACGATTACTAGCGATTCCGACTTCATGGAGTCGAGTTGCAGACTCCAATCCGGACTACGACCGGCTTTGTGAGATTAGCTCCACCTCGCGGCTTTGCAACCCTCTGTACCGACCATTGTAGCACGTGTGTAGCCCTACTCGTAAGGGCCATGATGACTTGACGTCGTCCCCACCTTCCTCCGGTTTATCACCGGCAGTCTCCCTAAAGTTCCCGGCATAACCCGCTGGCAAATAAGGATAAGGGTTGCGCTCGTTGCGGGACTTAACCCAACATTTCACAACACGAGCTGACGACAGCCATGCAGCACCTGTCTCTCAGTTCCCGAAGGCACCAAACCATCTCTGGTAAGTTCTGAGGATGTCAAGAGTAGGTAAGGTTCTTCGCGTTGCATCGAATTAAACCACATGCTCCACCGCTTGTGCGGGCCCCCGTCAATTCATTTGAGTTTTAACCTTGCGGCCGTACTCCCCAGGCGGTCTACTTAATGCGTTAGCTTGGGAACCCAGTAACTAAGTTACCAAATTCCGAGTAGACATCGTTTACGGCGTGGACTACCAGGGTATCTAATCCTGTTTGCTCCCCACGCTTTCGTACATGAGCGTCAGTCTTTGTCCAGGGGGCCGCCTTCGCCACCGGTATTCCTTCAGATCTCTACGCATTTCACCGCTACACCTGAAATTCTACCCCCCTCTACAAGACTCTAGTTCCCCAGTTCCAAATGCAATTCCCAGGTTGAGCCCGGGGCTTTCACATCTGGCTTAAAAAACCGCCTGCGTACGCTTTACGCCCAGTAATTCCGATTAACGCTTGCACCCCTCGTATTACCGCGGCTGCTGGCACGAAGTTAGCCGGTGCTTCTTCTGCGAGTAACGTCACAGCTAGCCGCTATTAACGACCAACCTTTCCTCCTCGCTGAAAGTGCTTTACAACCCGAAGGCCTTCTTCACACACGCGGCATGGCTGCATCAGGCTTTCGCCCATTGTGCAATATTCCCCACTGCTGCCTCCCGTAGGAGTCTGGGCCGTGTCTCAGTCCCAGTGTGGCTGATCATCCTCTCAGACCAGCTAGGGATCGTCGCCTAGGTGAGCCATTACCTCACCTACTAGCTAATCCCACCTAGACTCATCTAATCGCGGAAGGCCCGAAGGTCCCCTCCTTTCCCCCGTAGGGCGTATGCGGTATTAGCAGTCGTTTCCAACTGTTATCCCCCACGACTAGGCAGATATCTAGGCATTACTCACCCGTCCGCCGCTCGACGCCTGATAGCAAGCTATCTTCGTTTCCGCTCGACTTGCATGTGTTAGGCCTGCCGCCAGCGTTCAATCTGAGCCATGATCAAACTCTTCAATTAAAGTTTTTTGCTAAACCCCGTTAAGGACTCAGCGGCTCAATGAATTCTGATGTCATTGACAACACTCATAAGAGCATTAACAACGATTGTACATATTGATTCAAACTAGGTTCGAATCTATGAACACTCATTCATTGAGAATTTTTTTGACTGCCTCACTTTTTACTAGAAAAAAGAGGCAGTTTCGAATAACTCAATACCTGTGAGTGTCCACACAGATTTCTTGTCTCAAATTGTTAAAGAGCGTTAGTACCAATCTTTCAGATACTGCCGTTAGACGCTAGGTCGTTGGCTTGAGGAGGCGTATTCTACACTCTCCATCGTTGGCGTCAAGCGCTTATTTTAAGAAGATTTTCAATTGACGTTTTCTTGTACACTTTCGTGTTATGCTACATCAATGAACCACTTAAACCGCTTTTCACCTGACTAAGCTTTCTATTGAAATCTCAATCTCTAGCACTGCTGCAAGTCCCTTACTCCTTAGCGTTTACGCTACCTCGTTGGCCTGCTGTGCCGTGTCAGTGGTTGCGCATTATAGGGATATCACCGCAGAGTACAAGCGCTTTTTTCACTTAAACATGCTATTCGAGCACTTTTAAATCACACAGTATTTTAAACAAGCAATACCCACAAACCTAGGCTTATAATGACTTATTTTTATACAACTAAAGAGCAATTATGGCACAAGATTGTTTTTTGCATATCATGTCGAAAAATAGTTAATTGACTCTATTAAATTATTCACTCTTTAATATGTCGATTTTTCTATCACTATAACCCCCTCCGCTTTAATTTACGTATGCTGTAGACCGTAATCACTGGTCCAGATAAAGCATAAATATAAAAAATCACACAGAGTATCAGAGCAGGCTCAATTGAAATGAATACAAAAACTCCTACCACAAGTAATATAGCTAGGAAATTAACTTTTTCACGCCAGTTAAAATCTTTAAAGGAGTGATACCTAAAATTACTCACCATCAGCAAACCTAACATGGCTGTCATGGACGCAACAAGCCAACTTATATCTTGACCTTGTAAGCTCGTTTCACTAGCTAACCATATACTTCCAGCAATAACTGCTGCTGCTGCTGGACTCGCTAGTCCTTGAAAATATTTTTTATCTTCAACACCGACCTGAGTATTAAAACGTGCCAAACGTAATGCAGCACCGGCGCAATAAATGAAAGCCGCTAACCAACCTAACTTACCTAATTCAGCAAGCCCCCAATTATAGGCGAGTAAAGCAGGGGCAACACCAAAAGACACCATATCTGACATGCTGTCATATTCTGCACCAAAATCACTCTGAGTATTCGTCATCCTAGCAACTCGGCCATCTAGACCATCACATAACATAGCAACAAACACAGCAATTGAAGCCAATTCAAATAAACCATTCATCGATGCTATTACGGCATAAAACCCAGAAAAAAGTCCTGCAGTGGTCAAAAGGTTAGGTAGAAGGTAAATACCTTTTCTTCTAACAGTTTCCTTATCAAATTTATGCATATGATTAATTCATTTCTATATGGTGTAAAAAACATACCATACTTATAGTGTCAGCTGTATAACCCAACACTCTTATTCAGCTAAATATGAATAACACCTTATTTTAATCAAGCGAATCTCTAATCAATATATTTATCAGGAAAATCAAATGATTAAGAAAATCACCTTAATTTGCTTTTCATTCTTTGTCATCCAATCAGCAGCAGCAACGATTATATATAAGTGGGTAGATAAAAACGGAGTTGTTCATTACAGTCAGCAACAACCTGAAAATATTCATTCTAATAGGATTTATAGCGAGGATATTGAACAAGCACCCATAGGGTTTATTCCACCTAAGGTAAGAAAACAAACAACTAGAGTTCAGAGTGAAGATGAAAAAAATGCCGACATAATCAAGCAAAAAAACACAAAACAAGCCGATGCCATCTGTGAAAGTGCACAACAGAAGCTTAATATTCTCAGCTCACACTCGCGATTAAAAAGTAAAAATGCAACAACTGGAGAAATAGTTTCAATGAATGAAGAAGATAGGCAAACTCAAATAAAAGATCAAAAGAAACGTATCGAGCTCTTCTGCAGTAAGTAAAGACAACGCCATCAATTACTGCAGGAACCTTTTATAACCTGTTACGATTCATTATTCAGCTTATTGCTTAAAAGTAAGCTTAGCCCCAGAACAACTGACATTAATAATCTTATCAGGTATAAGACTGCCACTCAGAATACCTTGGGCAAGTGGATTTTCAACTTCCTGCTGTAATGCTCTTTTCAAAGGTCTCGCACCATAAATAGGATCGAAACCAGCACTTGCGATAAAAGCTAATGCTTCATGATTCAAAGACATATCATAACCTTTATCCGCTAGTCGATTTTTAAGTGACTCGATTTGAATAGATGCAATATGCTCAATGTGACTCTCATCTAATGGGTGAAAAACAACAGTTTCATCAACTCTATTCAGAAACTCAGGTCTAAAGCTTTGCACGACAACATTCATCACCTCAGACTTCATTTCATCATAAGATGAACTTAAAAAATGTTCCTGAATAATGTCTGAGCCTAAATTAGACGTCATAATCACAATTGTATTTCTAAAGTCAACGGTCCGGCCTTGACCGTCAGTTAAACGCCCATCATCAAGGACTTGTAGTAAGATATTAAATACATCTGGATGTGCTTTCTCTACTTCATCAAGTAAAATAACCGAATAAGGTTTTCTTCTCACAGCCTCAGTAAGGTAGCCTCCCTCTTCATAACCGACATATCCCGGAGGAGCACCAATCAAGCGAGCAACAGAATGTTTCTCCATAAACTCAGACATATCTATACGAACTAATGCCGATTCTGTATTAAAAAGGAATTTAGCCAATGATTTACATAATTCTGTTTTCCCCACACCTGTGGGACCTAAAAACAGAAACGAACCAATAGGACGATCAGGATCTGATAAACCTGCACGACTACGTCTAATGGCATTTGATACCACATCGACAGCCTCATTCTGACCTATCACTTGAGTATGAAGTTCAACTTCCATATATAACAGTTTTTCTCGATCTCCTTCTAGCATTTTAGACACAGGGATACCTGTTGCACGCGATAAAACTTCTGCAATTTCAACATCTGTTACTTTATTTTTCAACAAAGTCATTTCTTGCATTTCAACTTGAGAGGCTAAATCTAACTGTTTTTCTAATTCAGGAATACGCCCATATTGTAGTTCAGACATACGCGTAAGATCACTCGCTCTACGAGCAACATCAAGATCCAACCTTGCCTGCTCTAAATCAGACTTAATATGCTGAGTACCGGCCAAAGCAGCTTTCTCTGTTCGCCATACTTCATTTAGCTCTAATGCCTTAACATCAACTTCTTTCAATTCTTTTCTTATTGTAGATAGTCGACGAAGGCTAGCTTCATCGAGCTCTTTAGAAAGAGCCTGCTCTTCTAGTTTAAGTTGAATTGAACGTCGATCTAATTTGTCTAACGACTCAGGTTTAGAATCTATCTGAATACGGATACTAGATGCAGCCTCATCGATCAAATCAATCGCTTTATCTGGTAATTTTCGATCAGATACATAACGATGTGACATACTCGCAGCCGCCACAATCGCAGGATCCGTGATCTCGACATGATGATGTAATTCATAGCGTTCTTTTAACCCACGTAAAATAGCCACTGTGTCTTCAACAGTAGGCTCTTCAACCAAGATTTTTTGAAAACGCCTTTCTAATGCAGCATCTTTCTCTATATATTGTCGATACTCATCTAAAGTGGTTGCACCAACACAATGAAGATCACCTCTGGCTAACGCTGGTTTCAACATATTACCAGCATCCATGGCGCCATCTCCTTTACCAGCGCCGACCATGGTATGTAGCTCATCGATAAAGAGGATCACTTGCCCATTTTCTTCAGATAACTCATTGAGTACCGCTTTTAAACGTTCCTCAAACTCACCACGATATTTTGCACCAGCAATCAATGAGCCCATATCTAATGAAAGAACACGCTTATTCTTTATTCCTTCAGGCACTTCCCCATTGATAATTCTCTGAGCCAATCCTTCGACAATGGCCGTTTTACCTACACCGGGTTCACCGATCAGTACCGGGTTATTTTTGCTTCTGCGTTGTAATACCTGAATAGTACGACGAATTTCATCATCACGACCGATAACAGGATCAAGCTTGCCCTGCTCAGCACGCTCTGTCAGATCAACCGTAAATTTCTTAAGGGCTTGACGTTGATCTTCGGCATCCGGATCATCAATATTTTTCCCTGCTCTTACCTCTTGTATCGTTTGCTCCATTAAATTGATACTTGCACCGGACTTCTTCAAGTTTTGTGATAGCGTATCATTGCCCTCAAGAGCTGCTAATATAAAAAGTTCACTGGAAATATATTTATCTTTTCGTTTTTGAGAAAGTTTATCGCAAAGGTTCAGTAAACGAATAAGAGACTGAGAAAGCTGAATGTCACCTCCTGTCCCTTCGACCTTAGATACACGCTCTAACTCTTGACTCACTAAAGATCTTAACGAACTGACATTAATACCCGCTTGGGTTAATAAAGGATGGATAGAACCATTATCTTGATTAAGTAAGGCCATCATAAGATGAATTGGTTCAATAAACTGATGATCACGACCTAACGCTAAAGATTGTGCGTCGGAAATTGCCATTTGAAATTTATTGGTCATACGATCGAGTCGCATATAGCCTCCATAAAAAATAATATTAAATCAACAACTTAAATATGGGGGTTTTAAATTTTTTTTCAAGGTTTATGATAAATTAATGTTAAGTAGATCACGAGAGTTATATTAACCAAATGTATGAAGCCATTCGTCCGGTAATACGATCTCTTCGATAAGAAAAATAATCATCCGGATGATTAAAAGTACACATATCTGATTGATAAATCTCTGTCACTCCAGCTAATTTTAAACGCAAAATTGCCAAGCCTTGAAGATCAGCGAAATACTTATCATCATTTTTACAATCACTCATTTGAGAAGAGAGCGGTACGGGTCTTTTTGTAAAATAGACTTTTGCTTCAGCATGTCTAGATAAGAATAGCTCTCTTACCTCCGCCCCAACTTCAAACTGCTCTGGGCCAATCGCTGGGCCGAGGTAAGCGATTAGTTTATCGTTTTTCACTTTAAATTTTTTCAAAGCAACTTCGATAATACCATCGCACAATCCCTTCCATCCAGCATGAACTGCCGCGACTTGACGACCCAATTGATCACACAATAAAATTGGCAAACAATCAGCCGTCATCACGACACAAACTTGCTCTCGAGAATCGGTATAACTACCATCAGCATTATGAACAATACCATTATCTGCCTTGACAACATTCGTACCGTGAATTTGATTTAACCAGGCAGGTGAAACCGGAATATTTAAGCGCTCTTGAACAAGCGCTCTATTTGTCAGTACATCCTTTTCTGTATCGCCTACATGCAAGCCTAGATTTAAGCTAGCATAGGGATAATTGCTGACACCATCACGTCGAGTAGTAAACGCAATGTTAACGCCACGAGGAATATACCAGCACTTATCTCTCATTTATATTTATCATCAACCATAAATAAATATGCACTACAGAACCTTCTGAAAGCCAAAACTAAACGCATTTACACAACCACTGGATTATCTTCAGTGTCTTGCCTCAAGGCTCTAGTCAACACCACCATATCTTCAGGAACTGCAACCTGCCAGCTCATAATTTCAAATGTATATGGGTGTGCAAGTTCAAGTCTAATAGCATGCAAAGCCTGACGCTTAAAGCCCATGTAGACTTCAAATAAATCAGGAGAGACACCTTTAGGAGGACGAGGACGACCACCATAAACAGGATCGCCAACTAAAGTGTGGCCAATATGAGTCATGTGCACACGAATTTGATGAGTACGACCCGATTCAAGGCGCAACCTTAAACGAGTATGCGCTCTAAACTTTTCAGCGACACGATAATGTGTCATCGCAGGCTTACCATTATGTACAACAGCCATATGTGTACGCTTCGTGGGATGACGATCGATAGGTTCATCGACTGTGCCACCCGAAATTAACGAACCTAAGACGATGGCTTCATATTCACGTGTTATCTCACGAGCTTGCAATGCTGAAACAAGATGGGTCTGAGCTTCAACAGTTTTAGCAACAACCATAAGTCCTGTCGTATCTTTATCCAAACGATGCACAATACCAGCACGTGGTACTAATTCTATCCCTGGACAATGATATAGCAAAGCATTCATCAAAGTGCCATCTTGATTACCTGCACCAGGATGGACCACTAATCCAGCTTGTTTATTGATCACTATAATATGATCATCTTCATACACGATATCTAAATCAATTCGCTGAGCTTTAGCTGCTGTTTCCTCTTTAAGTGTGGCTTCAACAACAATAACTTGCCCTTCGAGAACTTTTTCTCTTGGCTTGGTTGAAGCTACGCCATCAATGTAAATCCAACCTGATTGGATCCACTCTTTTATACGTGTGCGGGAGTAATCAGGGTACAATTCTGCCAAAGTTTGATCCAATCTTTGGCCTGTTTGTCTTGCTGTTATCTCGCTTTTTAGATTAATCTCTAGTGTCATAGGAACCGTACCCGCTTTTCGGGGTCATAAAAAGTGTGTAGTCTGTTATAATCGAATTGTTTCTATTTTATCTTGAAATGAAAAAAAACCTAACTATAACTTTAAAAGAATCGAATTTAAGTATGCATAATTTTGTTAAAGCTGTCTTGATAGGCCTGTTCTCACTGGCTATAACCGCATGTAGTAGTAGCCAAGAAGATCAAGTGAAGGCCAGTAAAACGTCTCCTGACGTGCTATATTCACAAGCTAGAACCTCTATGGAGCTAGGTAACTACACAAAAGCAGTGCGTTCTTTGGAAGCTTTAGACTCACGCTATCCATTTGGTCCGCATAAAACTCAAGTACAACTCGACCTCATCTACGCCTATTATAAACTAGATGACCCTGCTTCGGGTATAGCAAATATCGATCGATTTATCAGACTGAATCCCACACATAAAAATATCGACTATGTCTACTACATGAGAGGCTTGGTAAATATGCAATCTGACAACTATATGTTCCACGACATGTTAAATATTGACAGGACAGACCGTGACCCAAGAGTCGCTCAAAATGCATTCAAAGATTTTGAGCGTTTAATAAAGTCATACCCCAATAGCAAATACGCTCCCGATGCAGCTAAGCGAATGATACATTTAAAAAATCGTTTAGCTAAATATTCAATCAATGTCGCCGAATATTATATTAAGATGAATGCTTGGAGCGCAGCTTCAACACGAGCACAGTCTGTCATGGAAACCTTTCCAGGCACACCATCAACTGAACGAGCTTTAGAAATCATGTCTAAAGCATATGGCGAATTAGGGCAAACGAAACTGAAAGAAAACGCTCTATTAGTAATGAAAGCTAATTATCCCAACAATCCAGCAGTGTCAAACTAACCGCTGGCGACTGATTAGGGTTAACCCATAGATTAAAAAGTCCCATTCACGGGACTTTTTATCATTAACCACCAACTGTATCATTTCACATCAGTTAGCACAAAAGATATGCACTTGATAGGTGAATAATAAAAAGAAGTTGACTAATAAGAGCTAAAAACGTTTAATGCACACGTTGCCCGAATAGCTCAGTCGGTAGAGCAGAGGATTGAAAATCCTCGTGTCCCTGGTTCGATTCCGGGTTCGGGCACCAATTAATACAGCTTAAAAATGAAATATATTTTATACGTATCTAAAAATGTATTACCCACCATATCAATTAGCATATTCACAATAAAATTTTAAATTTTAAACAAACTTACTGCACTAAGTACTGTGTCAGCACGCGTCTTAACCTCTTTTGAAGCTTGAGCATTCTCATCGGCGGATGTTGCTGAACTCTGGGCAATGTCACGAATAATAACCACATTTTTATTCACCTCAGAAGCCACCAAACTCTGCTCCTCTATCGCTGCCGCTATCTGTGTACTCATCTCCATGATATTAGTAACATCTAAATTTATTTGCTGTAGTAAAGACCCAGCAGAAGCCGCTTGCTCTGCGCTCTCACCCCCTTGCTTTTGAGTTGAGATCATTAAATTCACTATAGAAGCGGTTCTTGATTGTAATGTCTCTATAATTGAGGCTATTTCTTCAGTTGACTCTTGAGTCCTCATCGCTAAACTACGCACTTCATCAGCCACAACTGCAAAACCTCTTCCTTGCTCACCGGCTCTGGCAGCTTCTATTGCCGCATTAAGAGCAAGCAAATTAGTCTGCTCTGCAATACCACGAATAACATCTAAAACACTTCCTATTGTTTGACTGTCCTTCTCCAACTCACCAACAACTTGCGCAGAGCTATTGAGCTGTTCGGCCAAAGACTGGATTTTTTCTATCGTCTGTTCAACACCACTTTGACCTTTTACAGCATTATCATGAGTATTACCTGCACGCTTAGCGGCAAGCTCAGTGTTCTTTGCAATTTCCTCAATCGTCGCCCCCATCTCAGTCACTGCTGTAGCAACCATATCGGTTTCATTAAGCTGTTGACTCACCCCTTCAGAAGCTTTAGCCGCATTTAAAGATAACTCTGAACAAGAATGCGTCATACTCTCAACAGATTCGGTAACTTCTATTATTAATTGTTGAAAACTGTCCAACATAGTATTGAAATGTTTAGCCACTTGACTTATTTCATCATTTGCACTGTCGTTACATCGAATCGTTAAGTCTTTATTTTTTTCAATATCGGATATTGCCATATTAAGTCGAGTAACTGGCTCTATAATGCTACGAATAATAAACAGGGTAAAACCAATTAACACTAGCGCAATCACGCTAAAGAGCACAAACCCTAAAGTGATTGATGCGTCTTCTGCATCAGTAATGGCAGTGAACGAATGCTCCTGTAATGTAGCCAAACTCGCATCTGCAGATTCAATAGCATCACGTAGTGTTCCCATTTTACCTTCATCTGATGTTAAACCTAACTCCTTTTCTTTAGATACAAGAAGAGAAAAATCTTTTTGATAGCTGGTGATCAGTGCTGATATTTGGCTTTTAGCCCCGCCCTCAATAGTTGAGTTTGCTAACTCTTGTTTAAATAGTTCAATGTTGCCATTAAAACTGTCGAGGTATTTAGGGCTTCGACGTAACATAAAATCCTTCTCATTACGCCTCAACTGCAGCATGCTTACCATCAAGCTAGGTTGTTTGTATTTTTTAACTAAGCTCTCAACATTATGAACGGCTTGCCTCAAAGTACCATACAATCCTATTTTAGGTGTCAAACCAATTTCTTGTTGAAGCATTACAACACTTTGAAATGCATCTTCATAAAATTGTAAGCTCTTTCCGAAATCATCAAGTTCTGCAATAGGTATATCATAATTATTAAAAATACTTTTTAATAAACTCATTTCAGCGCGCATTTCGTCTGCGTTTAATTTATGACTATCTAAATAACTCAACTCAAGACGTGAGAAAAAGTCTTTTTCATCTTTACGAAGAGCAAGCACCTCTTTTTCCAACTTAACGACCCCAAGGGCAGCATGTGATAACTCTTGTTGAACCTTACTCGAATACCTCTGCAGGGAAAACATAGCAACAAGTGCAACAATAGAAACTGCAGCACTAAACATTAGTTTATGACGGATGAGCATATTAGCCCCCTTGACTATAAGCACTCTATTAAAAATAGCTGGAAAAACTCACAAAGCTAAGACGAATAAAAAATGCCACATAAATACAACAAAAACAAAACGCCAGCATTCACTTCAACAGATTGATTTGACTGTGCTTTGATTAAGTAATAAGACTATTTTTGAAGTTTAAATTAATTTATAGCAGGCGGTAACAATTAGGAGGGGTAACCATGCTATTTACAATAATAGGATTTGATATAAAAATGGCCCTCAAGAAATGAGGGCCATACTCACTTTATTTTACCGACTTGACCTCTGCATCAGTCAAATAACGCCACTCACCTGGCGCCAGAGTAGGATCTAACTCAATTTCACCGACACTTTCACGGTGCAATTGAGTCACTCTATTCCCCACAGCAGCAAGCATTCGCTTCACTTGATGGTATTTACCTTCAGTGATTGTCAAACGTGCTTGATGAGCACCAAGCAGGACTAAAGTTGCAGGCTTAGTTAACCCATCTTCATTGTTTAATTGAAGGCCAGTAGCAAACTGTTCGATTAACGAAGAACTTAACATTTCAGCTGTTTCAAGTAAATAACGTTTAGCACACTCTTTCTTCGGCGACATTATCTTATGTGACCACTGACCATCAGTCGTGACCAACACTAAACCTGTTGTATCAGCATCCAGCCTACCGGCAATATGTAAATCTTCGGCACGAATAACATCAATTAAACCAATAACAGAAGGGTATATTTCGTCAATCGTCGAACAAATAGTATCAATTGGCTTATTAAGCATGATAAAACGCGGACCGATAACAGACAGTAATACGCCATCTAAACAAATAGTATGTGAATCAGTCACTTTAAAACCAGAGGTTTTAATAATATCGCCATTACAAGTGACATCACCGCGGTGTAAGGCTTTTTTTGCAGAAACGCGAGAAAGCGATGTTGACTCACAAATAAATTTATCTAAACGCACAAGAATACTCAGCTATAAGACCATAATGGACGCTATTATGAAGCCCAAGTTACAAAAGGGCAAAGTTTTGCTATCCTCAGGTCAAACCCACTGTGTGATATGGGAGATTCAGGATACTTTTTAAAAGCATGCCTATGGCGATCCACTGAGTAAAATAGTGAAGGTAATCATTAGGAAATTTTTTCTTACATATGAGCACACTGAAATTCAGTTATCAAAGCCCTTAGTACTTGTCCCCCCCTTCCTATAGCTTTAACATGCTTTCTAAATGATCATAATATTGGTCATATCAGGCCATCACGTGGTAAATAACAAAAATAACCTTTAAATAGGCAAAAAATAAATAACAAGGGTAAAAAATGAATAAAATACTTGTTGGGGGACTTTGTGCCTCGCTCATAATCGGACTTTCTGCCTGTAATAATAAAACTGCCGACATCAAAACTCCCAATCTCAATAAAACAGAAACAGCCACAGCAGTATCAAAAGCCTTAGATTCTGGAATAAATTTTGCGAACTTCGACAAATCAGTGCGCCCACAAGATGACTTCTACAGCTATGTTAACGGTACATGGTTTAACAATGCGCAGATCCCAAGTGACAGGACAGGCACTGGTGCTTTTTACGAGCTTCGAGAAAAATCACGTGACGATGTCAAAGCGATTATCGAAGATGTCGCCGCAACCCCTAATCTACTCGCCGGCAGTGACGAACAAAAAGTGGCTGATCTTTACCGTTCATTTATGGATATAGAAACGCTAAATAAACTAGGTATCGCACCTATTCAGGTAGAGTTAGACAAAATTGATGCATTAAAAACGAAAAGTGCATTAGTCAGCTACTTCGCCAATAGTCAAATAATGGGTAGTGATACTCCACTTGGATTCTATATCGATGTCGATGCAAAAGACTCAAGCCGCTATGCCACTCATATTTGGCAAGACGGATTAAGCCTGCCAGAAAAAGATTACTACTTTAATCAAGCTGAACGCTTCGTCAATATACGTAAAGCGTATGCCAAACACATTGAGAAGATGTTCACCTTAGCAGGCCTTAATTCCCCTAAAGCAAATGCTGAGCAAGTTTTAGCCCTAGAAACAGCCATCGCAAGCAAACACTGGGATGTCGTTGAGACGCGCGATAGCACTAAAACTTATAACTTAATGACAATTAAAGAACTGACTTCACTAGCACCAGATATCGACTGGTCTGGCTACCTAAGTATTTTAGGTGTTGAAAAACAGCAAAACATAATCATCAACCAACCTAGCTTCATTAAAGGTTTCAACGAAGTCTTTAATGCTAACGATCTAACGACTTGGCAAACCTACATGAAGTGGAAATTACTGACTCATTTTGCTAGTGAAATGAGTGTAGAATTTGATAATGAAAATTTTGATTTTTTCTTTAAAACGCTTAATGGTCAAGCAGAAGCTGAGCCTCGTTGGAAGCGCGGCGTCAATACTATTAACAACATATTAGGTGAAGTAGTAGGCAAGGTTTATGTAAAGCGTCACTTCGCACCAGAAGCCAAAGTGCGCATGCAAGCACTGGTTGAAAACCTTCGTGGCGCCTATGGTGAGAGCATCGATGATCTAAGCTGGATGAGTGCTAACACTAAAGTCGCTGCTAAAGAAAAGCTGGCTAAATTCAATCCTAAAATCGGCTATCCTGACAAATGGGAAGATTACGACCAACTCACCATCAAGCCCGATGATCTCATCGGTAATAACATACGCGCAAACAAACTCACTCACGAAAAAGAATTAGAAAAACTCGCAGGCCCTATCCGTAAATGGGAGTGGCATATGACACCACAAACTGTCAATGCTTATTATAATCCGACCATGAATGAAATTGTGTTCCCTGCAGCAATTTTACAAGCCCCGTTCTTCAATATGGATGCTGATGATGCAGTAAATTATGGTGGTATAGGAGCAGTTATCGGACATGAAATGGGTCACGGTTTCGACGACCAAGGCGCGAAATTTGACGGTGAAGGCAACATGCGTGATTGGTGGACAGAAAACGATTTGTCTGAATTTTCAGCACGCGGTAATGCACTTGTCGCTCAATATAATGGCTATGCTGTATTTGATGATTTGCATGTTAATGGAGAGCTGACACTCGGCGAAAACATCGGTGATCTCTCTGGGGTCACCATCGCTTATAAGGCTTATAAAAAGTCACTCAACGGCAAAGAAGCTCCAATTATCGATGGTTTAACGGGTGATGAACGTTTCTTTATTGGTTTCACTCAAATCTGGCGCGCCAAAATCAAAGAAAAAACAATGCGCAATCGCGTCGCAACCGATCCGCATTCACCGGCTAAATTTCGCTCTCTGGGCGCACTATCAAACATGCCGCAGTTCTATCGCACATTTAACGTGAAAGAAGGTGATGCAATGTACATAGCACCAGCAAAGCAAGTTAAAATCTGGTAGTAAAAATCATCTTACGTTCTTGTTTAACAAGAGTGCAATAAGCACTCTTGTTTCTAACTTCCACTTACTCAAGCATAATATTAATAAATTTAGATGTGATCTTAATGGATCAATACGCAAATTTGAAACAAGCACAATGGTAGACTCTAATTGATGAATAAAAATTAATTTTCCATCCAGCCTAAATTAAGCAAACAACATCTACATTAGATGCACTTAAGACGAGTTAAGGGCCCTAATATGTTTATAAACAGTATGAATAGTATGAACAAACTATTTAGAACGTTTTTCATTTTCCTACTTCTTCTTTCTACCCGCACCAGTTTCGCAGCAAGTTATGAGCTTCAAAGCCAAGATAAAAGTGATAACTATGCTGTAAGGCCATCACTACTCAAAAACTTAACGGGTCTGAATTCAATACTCAGCCACTCAAATTATATTCATCGACAAACAAGCAGCGATCTAGACGCGTTATACTCGCAAGCTCAGCCAGCTCAAGATGAGCTAAACCTCATCATTCGTAAGTTGACACTGAATACCTCGCTTATTGCAGCACTCCCTCCAATAAAAACCCATGATAGAGCCCTAAACAAAATCACAACCAAGTTCGGTGGTGATGCAAGCCAGCTCACTGACTTAGCAAGAGCAAGTATTATAGCTAATAACATTCAAGACCTTATGCATGCCTATCAAGCACTTAATGAGCAAACTGAGCTACTCCAAGTTAAAAATCGCTTTGTCTCTCCTAAGCAATCTGGTTACCGTGATCTCAACGTTCTGATCAAATTACCTCACACTAAGATGATTGTCGAAGTGCAGCTTCACCTTAATGACATAGCCAAAATAAAAAATGGCTCAGAGCATGATAACTATAAAGAAGTACAAAGTATTATGGCTGCAGCAAACAGTGCAAAAAGAGATTTATTCGATACAGAAACAGCAAGAATCATTGAATTACGTCAACACTCTCACAAGCAATATCACAAAGCATGGTTAAATTATAAGCGTATCGATAATGCTGGACTTATTCCCGCTATCGCCGCTTAACTAACAAACCCAACGGATTCAAGATATACTGGCCTTATATTAATAGTTAACGGTGACAAACAATGCACGACATCATAGAGCAACTACAGGAAATGAGTGAAACCGTACCTATTCCTTTAGCACTCCCTACATTCGATCAACTTGTTATGGCCGAAGAAGAAATCTTAATGCCTCTTCCTGGTGAACTAAAACAGTATCTACTTTATGCCAGTGATGTCATCTATGGCTCGTTAGAGCCTGTTACCGCAAGCGATCCTAATTCTCACACTTTTCTGCCAGAAGTCACAGCCTACGCTTGGTCAATTGGCATGCCACGTGAATATGTGCCTATTTGTCAGCAAGGTGATAATTTCTACTGTATCGATCAAGAAGGCCAAGTCATTTTATGGCATACAGACGGTACCGAAAGTGAGTATTGGGAGTCATTCTGGCAATGGGTCGAAGCAGTCTGGATGAAAAGCTAACCGCTAGAAATCCCCCTTGGTTAATAATGTAAATTGACAGCATGCAGACGGTACCGAAAGTGAGTATTGGGAGTCATTCTGACAATGGATCCAAGCGATTGAAAACTAAGTTCGACTCAATTTATCTTTTAGCTTCAAGCAAGCTAAAAATTTATATTTGGAAATGCAATGTCAAAAAATACTGGTTTAAATGCTATTGAAATGCAGTACCTGCGCTTATCTTTAGGCTTAACGCCTGCACAAGTTGGCGAGTTAAGCAAAGCAAGCGAAGAAGAGGTCATTGCATGGGAGACTGGTGAGAAACCTGTATCAGGCTTAGCAGAAAAAAAGCTCATCGACATCGATGAAACCATTGAAATGCAAGTTTTAAACACCTGTGACAGTATCGAAGCACTCTTTAAAAAGGAGCCGAAACGTCAACTAAGCTTCCTCGTTTATCCCAATCAGGCACTTTATGCTCAATACAATCCTGATTTTTTAGGATCTTTACCTCTGGCAGAGCTTTACAACACTTCAGCATGGCGCATTAAAAAAGAGTGTCAACTCATCTTAGAAGTTGAAGTAACCTTAGTGGCGTTCAACATTGAGAGCTACAAAGCTTATCGTGACAAAGAAGGCTTAAAAGAGAGCCGAGAAAACCGAGCTAAATGGGCTGCTACACAGATTTAAAGTACAGATTATTAGTGTCAATGAAGAATAAAAAAAGCATCTATTTAGATGCTTTTTAGTTTTAGCGTGCTTAATGGTTATTCTGCGCCAGCCAACTCTTTATCAAGTGCCTTACTCATGGCACTTCTTGACGTCACTCGGTCACGGTAAGCCGCCAGCTTAGGCAGAATAACTTGCTCAAAACGTGTTGCCCATAATAAAGTATGCCCTAATAATATATCTGCCGCTGACACACTATCCCCAAATAAATAATCGCTATCAGGGAGCCACTTTTCAGCCAGTGCTACTGCCTTATCAAACTCCCACTTTGCTACAGCAAACATGCTCTGCTGCCGTAACTCTTCAGGTAAGGCAAATTTATGTTTACCTATGGTCCAAAGCGGTTGCTCAAGCTCACAAATAATAAAGCTTACCCACTGGTGATGCAGTGCACTTGCATCACTTCCCGCTTCCGGCAGTAGCTTCCTATCACCATATTTTTCAGCAAGATGCAATACAATAGCTGCGGATTCAGTGATAACCAAACCATTATCAATCAAGGCTGGCACCTTGCCACACGGGTTCACCGCGAGAAAGTCTGGACTATGATTGTCGCCCTTAGCAAAATCGATAAAATGATATTGCCAATCCAGACCTAACTCTTCAAGTATCCAGGATACACGCAATGAACGGCTACGAGGTACACCGTATAATTTAATCATTCAAACTCCTTTGATAATCAGTTTCCTGATATTAGTTAAAAGTTAAACGTCACCTTAGTATAAACATAACGTCCCATGGGATTGTGCACCGAAGTTACATAGCCATAGAAATCTCCATCTTCATCACCAATGGCAAATGAGGGCTCTTCATCGAAGACATTATTGACGCCAACACTTAATTTAATCGTATCGTTGAAACGATACGAGCCGGACATATCCACAAGTAGTTGCTCATCCACCGTGCGGGTCTTATTAAAATCTTCAAACTCACCGATATAGCTTAAATTCACATTGGCCGCTAAATCATCCATCATCCAGTTAGTGGTCGCCAACCATCTATTTTTTGGGTATTTATACTCGCCGGTATAATCCACCGTTTCTCCATTAATCTCTTTCTCGAAGTTATGCATATAACTCCACTCAAGACCAAACTTCACATCGCCATATTGATCAAGTCCGAGTCCGTAATGGGCAGAAATATCCATCCCCTGCACTTCTTGCGAGCCCAAATTAACAAAACTTGATTCAATTTCATTAATATCACCGAATGTTTTACCAGGCTCAGGCGTAAAGCGTTTACACACAGAGCTATTTTGATCATTACAATTAGCATTATAAATATCGCTCAATTGCAGCTTATCAATCTTATTGTCTTGAACAATGCTAAAAACATCAAAGCCTATATCAAACTGCTGAGTCGGCGCCCAAATCATGCCAATATTCCAGGTCTCAGACTCTTCAGCTTCCAAATCAGGATTACCAGAAAATGCGCTCTTAAAATCTAACGGTCTACAGGTACCATCTGGATGATTTGGACCATTGGCAGCACAGAGATATTTATCAGTTATAAAACTGCTCGCCTGTGATGGGCCTAAACCAATTTGGGCTAAAGACGGAGCACGAAAGCCGGTAGACCAAGAAGCACGGGCGGTGAGATCTTCGGTCACCCCCCATTGAAATGCCACTTTGGGGTTAGTGGTTGAACCAAAATCACTGTAATGATCATAACGCCCAGCAAGTTGCAACTCAAAGTTATCAGTGAGCGGGACTGAAAACTCCACATACGCTGCATATTGCTCACGAGCGGCGGCGGCTGATACGGATTCGGTGCCGTATATCAAGCCGCGCTGAAATTGCACATCTGGCACATCACTGACATCTTCTTCACGATACTCCACTCCGGTTGCCATCATGATGTCACGATCAGCCAAGGTAAATGCGTGGCCTGTAATACTGGCATTGTATGCGCTGATATTAGACTCACCTTGCCTGACCAAACTGGTGGTAATACGATCAATCACTTCAGCTGAATTATAAGTACCACCAAAGGGATTATAATTCCCCGCATCGATTTCAGCTTGCAAGTAATCGGTTCTCACCCAGCCCTGACTTCTATCACCCGTTTGAGATGATTCACTGCGCCCCTTTTGCGCCGACACTTCCCAGTCCCAATCATTAATGACCCCGCGAAGTCCCAAGACTAATCGCATTGAATCAGATTCAATATCCCAGCGACGGGCGCCGGCATCCACAGTGCGATATAGGTCGATAACAGCATCTTTTCCCCAAGGGTTATTGGGGTGGGTGCCTGGTACCGTTAAGCCTGCCTCCTCATCCAATGGCGTCGGCGCGCCGCCGGCTTCAGAGGTATTGTGCTGTACTGCAAACTCAAAAAATGCGGTCAAATCATCATTAAAGTGGTAATCAAATTGGCCAATGGCGCCGATGCGCTCAGCCGACGGGATAACTAAGTTATAGGGGCCAAAATCAAACACACAAGCCGTACCATTATCGCGATCGGCAGGGCAGCTGGGATCAACAGTTTTTACTTTATCTACAATAAAGGAACCAGGAAAGCCGCGACCAGAACGCAAATCACGACCACCATACGGACTTTGATTGGCGGTGCCAAATCGGCCCATTTCAGAGGCTGACAAGGTACCATTGTTAAAATAATCCAGAATAATTGAGGCGCTGCCTTTATCTGCTTTTACCCCCCACACTAAACTTGCGGTTTGTTCATCGTAACCATTGCCCGTTGCCTCACCTAAACCAAGATTAATTTCAATACCTTCGATATCTTTTCTCAGCACGATATTGACCACCCCGGCGATAGCATCGGAGCCATAGATGGCCGAGGCCCCATCTTTAAGAATATCGATACGCTCAATCGCCGATACCGGAATATTATTTATATCGACAAAAGAATTGGTTATGCCTTCAGCAAATGCACTTGAGGCGACGCGTCGTCCATTAATCAAGACTAATGTGGCATCAGGCCCAAGCCCACGTAAACTAATAGAAGCGCCACCATTTGCCGTCGAGTCTTGACTGTTGCCGCGAGTAGAAAATGCACCAGCACCATTAGCAGGCATACGCTCCAGTAATTGCTGCAGGTTATCAAAGCCCATGTTGGCAATATCGTCTTTATTAATAGATTGGATCGGCGACGGACCTTCAATATCAGTGCGTTTAATACGAGATCCCGTCACCTCAATACGCTCAACTGATTCATCCACGGCCATTACATTAGGCGTGAATACAGTAGTAACAGCCACAGCACAGAGACTGGGTAAAGTGTGTAATCGTTTCATTATCATCCCCTGATTTTATTTATTATTTTTTTACTTGCTTATAACAAAATTCATTAACAGCTCAACTAAATAACAGATAAGCTTAAAAACTAAACTAAAGAATAAATAACAAAAGTCAAACTCATTAATTGAATTAAACAACCAAAAGAAAACCATAAGAACAAAGTTAAACCATAAAAAACAACAAAATCACACAACAAATCACAGTAGAGTCAGTTTTATGTAACGCAAAAATGTTATTTTTTGTAATAACTTAAAACGAATAGGCATCCAAGATACTAATGATATACATAGGCAGCTATAATGGCCTTTAATGCACTTTATAAACGTGTCATATTAAGTGCTTATAATTCGAAGACTTCCAGATATTATTAACCAATATGAACAACATCAGTGCAGACCAAAACCTCAAAAAATGCCAAAAAAAGTTAAGTGTATGGAATCAAATCCAATATTTTTTAGCCGCCATGGGACCAGGATTACTAACCGCAGCAGCAGCGATAGGCGCCTCTCATTTAGTTGCTTCAACCCGAGCAGGCGCAGAATTTGGCTGGCGACTTGCCTGGGTTATTCTTGCCGTAAACCTGCTTAAATATCCTTTTTTTGCTGCAGGTGCTCGATACAGCGCAGCCACAGGAGAAAGCTTACTCCATGGCTACCTAAAACAAGGACGAGGCTACCTGCTGCTATTTAGCGGACTTAACATCATTGCAGCGATTGGCAGTACCGCTGGCGTCGCCATGCTGACAGCAGCAATGTTGACACTATTTGTACCCTTATCAATCGATTTACTCACTCTTATCGTATTAGTTTCAAGTTTAACACTACTCATTTTGGGGCATTATGCCCTACTCGATAAATTGACTAAGGTGATCATGCTATGCCTTACGATTTCCACCTTAACTGCCGTGGCCCTAGCGTTTAATATTCCAACGGTACTTCATTCAGATTTTATCCCTCAATCTCCTTGGCAATGGGCCAATATAGGTTTTATCGTTGCCATGATGGGGTGGATGCCAGCACCAATAGAAGTCAGTGCTTGGAATTCTCTGTGGTTATTAGAAAAACAAAAAAACCAACCTATCTCTAAGGCACAGGCTATTTTGGATTTTAACTTTGGTTATCTACTCACTTCACTCTTAGCCGTTGTTTTCTTAGCATTGGGTTCATTAGTCATGCATGGCAGTGGTGAGCACTTTTCAAGTTCGGGAGCACTATTTGCTAATCAACTGATCACCTTGTACAGCCAAGTACTTGGTCATGAGAGCAAATATCTCATTGGTACCGTAGCCCTACTTTGTATTTTCAGCACCACAGTCACTGTCATTGATGGATACAGCCGCACACTCAACATGGGCTGGCAATTGTTGGCAAAAAAGCAAGACTCAAGTCAACGTCTGACAGGCATAATGCTGACTCTCTGTGCATTAAGTTTAGCCATTGTCTTTTTCTTCAAAGGTGCCCTACTCCCCTTACTGGAATTGGTCATGATACTGGCCTTTATGACTACCGTGATTTTTGCCGGACTTAACTATAAATTAATGACCAGCTCCGCTTTAAACAAGTCAGATCGTTACGGCTGGAAAATGAAATGTCTATCAATGCTAGGCATGACCTACCTGATTGGTTTTGCCTTATTGTTTATCTTTTGGATATTGACAAAATAACTGCGCCATCAATAATATGCACTCAAAACCAAGATGGGCAAACATGCCGTTTAAATAAGTCAGAAGATAATCGTAAAACTCAGTTATAATAACATCCACAAGATCCCGCAGACGCGGAATCAACGAGATAAAGACAAAGAATTATGATTAACAACGATATTTTACGCCGCATCCGTTTCATATTTGACTATCCAAATGCAAAAATGATCAAAATTTTTGCCAAAGCAAACCATGAGATGACTCAAGAGTTACTCATTAATATGCTTAAAAAAGAATCAGAAGAAGGCTATCAACCTTGCAATGACAAGATCATGTGTTCTTTCTTAGATGGCTTGATCATTGAAAAACGCGGCTTAAAAGAAGGCGCAGAGATCCCTGAGCCAGCATCACAATTAAACAATAACCTTATCTTTAAAAAGCTAAGGGTAGCACTTGAAATGCGTGAAGATGACATTATCAGCACGTTAGATTTAGCCGAATTCACTATGTCAAAATCTGAATTAGGTGCACTATTTAGAAAGCCGGGTCATAAACACTTCAAAGAATGTGGCGATCAGGTGTTACGTAATTTCACCACAGGTTTATCGCTAAAACATCGCGGCAAATAAACCATTTTACCGAACGAATAAAAACACAGCTTAGTCTGTGTTTTTTTATCCCTAAGAATCTCAGCATGAAAAACAATCGAAGAAAAGCTGAATAAATAGCACTTGAAAGACAACAAAAATCACACTTTGTGTTAGTCTTTAAAAATACCAACAGCATCCTAAATAACTCACTTATCATAAAGGTTACCAATGGACGATCATAAACGCCCGCTCTACCTTCCATTCGCTGGCCCCGCTATTCTTGAAGCCCCGTTAATTAACAAAGGTAGCGCATTTACCGATGAAGAGCGTGTATTTTTCAATCTCGAAGGCCTGCTTCCGCATGTGATTGAAACCATCGAAGAACAAGCATCTCGTGCCTATGACCAGTACACTAATTTTACCAATGATCTCGACCGGCATATCTACCTAAGAAATATTCAAGATACTAACGAAACACTATATTACCGATTAGTCCAAAATCACATTACCGAAATGATGCCCATCATCTACACACCTACGGTAGGTTTAGCCTGTGAACGTTTTTCTAAAAATTACCGTCGCAACCGCGGACTCTTTATTTCTTACCCGCATAAAGACAGAATTGACGATATCCTTAATAACTCGACTCGTCAAAAGGTCAAAATTATTGTCGTCACCGATGGAGAGCGCATATTAGGACTTGGTGATCAAGGTATTGGCGGCATGGGGATCCCAATAGGCAAACTCTCTCTTTATACAAGTTGTGGCGGGATCAGCCCTGCATACACGCTACCAATCACATTAGATGTGGGTACTGATAATCCACATCTACTCGAAGATCCTATGTATATGGGCTGGCGCCATCAGCGTATCGGCGGAGAAGAGTACACAGAATTTGTCGAAGCTTTCATGCAAGCTGTTAGCAGACGCTGGCCCAATGCTTTGATCCAATTTGAAGATTTTGCACAAAAAAATGCCATGCCATTACTTGATCGCTACAAGGATCAATACTGCTGCTTTAACGATGATATTCAAGGTACTGCGGCGGTCACTGTTGGCTCCTTGCTTGCAGCATGTCAAGCTGCTAAGACGCGTTTAAGCGACCAACGCATCGCATTTCTAGGCTCTGGCTCTGCTGGTTGTGGCATCGCTGAAGCCATCGTCGCCCAAATGATTAACGAAGGACTACCCGAGAAGCAAGCTCGTCAACAAGTCTTTATGGTTGACCGCTGGGGAATGCTCCAAAGTAACATGCCTAACTTACTGCCTTTTCAGCAAAAGCTAGCACAACAATGCGATCATGTGAAAAGTTGGGAAAATTTCAGTGATAACATTTCACTGCTTGATGTCATGCACAACGCAAAACCAACAGTGCTTATTGGTGTGTCTGGTGCACCAGGACTATTTAGTGAAGAGATTATTAAAGCAATGCATCAACATTGCCCTAGACCAATTGTCTTCCCACTTTCAAACCCAACAAGCCGTGTTGAAGCAACACCAAAAGATATTCTTCATTGGACTGGGGGCAAAGCCTTGGTTGCAACAGGAAGCCCATTTGAACCTGTTGTTATTGAAGGAGAAGTATACGAAATAGCCCAATGTAATAACAGTTACATTTTCCCCGGTATCGGCCTTGGTGTACTTGCAGCTGGCGCTAAACGTGTCAGTGATGAAATGCTAATGGCGTCAAGTCGCGCATTAGCCGAATGTTCACCTTTAGCCGTTAATGATGAAGGCCCACTATTGCCACCGTTAGAGGACATACATAGGGTGAGTAAACACATCGCCTTCGCCGTCGCGAAAGTTGCTGTAGAACAAGGACACGCATTACCTTGTACCGATGAACAGCTTAAAAAATCAATCGACAACAACTTCTGGACCGCTGAATATCGACGTTACAAAAGAACATCCTTCTAACTCTTAAGTAACAATTAGGGTTCAGGGATCAGAGTTTAGATTCCGGCCCATTGTTATATTGAAAGCTACCATTTGTATACTGGTAGCTTTTTTTCGCCTTCAAATGATGAATCCAGCCCAGAAGAGACGTGGGACTTGTTATCCGACAAATAGGTGATTCTGTTACTTGAAGAGCAGCAAATAACACTTATATAAAGAGGTTTATCATACGCCAGATACAAAAAAACCTTGCGTAAGCAAGGTTTTAAAGTTTGGTACCGGAGGTCGGACTTGAACCGACACGTCTTTCGACAACGGATTTTGAATCCGTCGTGTCTACCAATTCCACCACACCGGCATCATTAAATAGCATTACTAAAAATCTTATCTGATCTCAGTAAGTGACGGGGATTATACCTTTGATCTTGGTAATGGCAAGCCTTTAAAAGCGACAACTTACCAAGTGGTCATTTTTCACTCTTAAAATGTGTTGTTCGACGATAATACATACTTAGGCGAAGAATATGTAGTCAAATACAAACAATAATTATAAGGAGAACTAAGTAAGTTTAGATATAGCCTATCGCACCTTTCCACTCTTTATGTTGCTAAACCTTATGTGTTATGACCCATATAGTTAATCCATTTCGACATACTAAATTCGACATATCAAAAAGAGGGGAGCTATAAATACTCGCTCTTAAGCCGCATGCTTACGTGAGCCGACAACATTATTGGCAAAGTTCGGCCTAGCCTTAATAAGCTGTTGCATTTCTTCCATACTCGGCTCACCAGAGGGTAGCCTTAACACTTGACGGTTTAAGTAAATTCTAGCTCTCATCGAAATTTTATAGTCAGCAGTGGACCCTTGAATAGCATAATGCTTCTGATTACCTATGCTCTCAATAATATTCGTTACTAATAGGCTTTTCACTGCAATTTCCTCCTCAGGCAAAGTTAAGATTGTTTCACCCTGGAGAAAGAACTCCCTTAATAGTGCTCGCTCAGTAGGATCTAATAATCTAACCTTTTCCTCTATTCCCTTAACAATACGCTTATATTTCAAGTGAGCTATTGCTTCATTGAGAAAATAATCCAAAACTTGAGTCATAAAATACGTAATGCCGACAATAAACCCTAAACTAATAAAGTGTAAGTATTCTGTCACTAGAATCTCTAAACTGACAACTTGCAGTAGAGATTTAGGTATAAAAAGAAGCATGCCAGCGACGATGACTAACCATAACATAACATTAAAAACCAATTTTTTAGAGCTTGTTTTTTTAACAAAATTCAACTTTATCTTCTTCATATTCAGGCCTAATGTCAATAAAATGAACAGGACTAACACTAAGCAATATTAATGCCACAAGCACTCATCAATACAGAATAAGTCGCGTAACTGCTTTTATCTTTGTTTATAATTAATTAACAGACACACGAACCTAATTATCCGTCTATGCTTATAACAACAAAACCAAGCGCAATTTACGTAAACATGATGGATTGAGCTAAGAGCGCTCTTTCGTAACACAAGAAAAGGATTCATGAAGTCATTTACAGGCCAATTAATTCATAGCCCTATGGGTTTTAAGCTAACGCTATCAATTGTTATTTTTAGCTCGTTAATCACATTATTAACAACCGGCTTTCAACTCATTAGGGATTATAAAGGCGATGTCGACAGGATCGACAGGCAGTTTACAAATATAGAAAAAGTAAACCTCGATGTACTGGCAGCCAGTATCTGGGTCATAGATGAGCGCCTGATCAACATTCAACTCCATGGGCTTATTCAGCTACCCGACGTCAGTTATATATCAATTAACGATGATAGCGGTCAAGAATGGACCGCTGGTGAACTATCACCTAAAAATACCATCGAAAAATCCTTTGAACTCTCTTATCGTGCAGGCACAGATCGCATTCCCGTTGGTACATTACTCCTACAAGCAGATCTTAAAGCCGTGTACAACAAGTTGCTAGATCGTGCGATAATCATATTACTTTCAAATGCCATAAAGACGTCTATTGTCGCTGGCTTTATCCTCTTCTTAGTCTGGTACATGGTCACACGGCACTTACATCGAATAAGCCAATATTGCCAAAAAATCGATCTTGATTCTCCTTTTGTTCCTCTCACTTTCGAGCAGAATAGTAATAAAAATAAAAATGACGAATTTGATCAAGTCTCTCTAGCCATCAATACCATGCAAGAACAATTAAGAGCTTCATTTTCAGATATAAAGCGATCTAAGCAGGAACTAGTTGATGCGCTAACTGACAGGGAAAGGCTATTAGCAATAGAAACCAGTTATAAAGAAGATCTATCTAGACAAGTAAAAGAGCAAACTCGAGAGCTAGAACAATCGCTAATCGTATTAAAGCGTGCTCAGGAAGTCCTCGTTGAGCAAGAAAAAATGGCAGCACTCGGTGGTTTGGTATCTGGAGTCGCACATGAAATCAATACACCTATCGGAATATGCTTAACTGCAGCCAGCTCACAGCTTCACCATATTGATGAACTGGTAACCGTTATACACAGTGAAGATGCCACCCTAGAAGCAATCGACACGATTTTAGAAGAGTACAAAATGAATTGCGAGCTCATCGTCAATAACATCACTCGTGCAAGCACTTTGATACAAAAATTTAAAACTGTGGCAGCGCAACAAACTCAAGAAGAGAAACGTAGTTTTAATCTTAAGCAAGACTTTATTGATAACCATGAATCAGTCAAAGCCCTATTTACCGACATCACAGTCGATATGCAACTTGAACTAGAGGACACTTTGACAATTAGTACAAATCATAATTTGCTGAAACAGATCATCACCAATGTATTATCTAACGCTTATTCTCATGCATTTAAGCACGTTGAAAAACCAGTGATACACATTCAAGCGTTTCTCGACGGTAAGCAACTTAATATTTTGATACGTGATAATGGCTCTGGGATTTCACAAGATGACTCAACTCGGATCTTTGAACCCTTCTACACAACATCACGTAACAAGGGGGGGGTGGGCTTAGGCTTATCAGGTGCTTTTAATGCTGCAACCTTATTAAAAGGCAGCATTAAATTAATTCAAGAATCGGATCTAGATGGTACCTGTTTCCATATTGACTTCCCTGTCGAACCTCCAGAAAATGAGGATTTTGATCCCATCATTTAGTAAATAAAAAACCAATTTATCAATCAGATCGACCGCGCCCTTCAATAGACCATCTTTCAAGTACTTTGCCATCGCGTACAGCATAAAGTATATCGAAATTGTTTAGCGTTGTGTCACAGTGACTAGGGATAAAAACAATCTGCTGACCAATCTCTAGCCTCCTGCTGTCTTCACTCAAATGTAAAATACCATGTTCATCTCCTCCGGTTTGATAACGGATACTGCTATCGCCATCAACCACTGGCATGCCCAAATCAATTGAAAGACACTTCATACCAGCATCACTCACAACTCGGTTACTTTTAGGCTTACTGATAATGGTACTCACCACTTTTAATGCTGTTTTAAATTGTTTATTTTGCATAGGATTAAATTCGTCACCAATCGCACAATAAGCCGCATCCATAAATAGATAAGAACCGGCCTGCATTTCACTGTAATTCAACCCTTGATATGCCGAAAAAGTCCCTGTACCACCACCGCTAATAATCTCAGGCTCAAGACCTTTAGGCTTTAAAGTCGACTCGATAAAATTAAACAATCCTACAACAGCTGCTCTCGCCTGAACGTGTCTATTTTCATAACCTTTCACATGCTGTAAATGACCGCTATAAGCTTGAATACCTGCATAAGTAACGCCTTCGTGTTGATTAATATGCTCTATTAATTCAACAAGCTCATTCCCAACTTCAACACCGCAGCGCTGTTGACCACTTTCAACTTCAATCATTAACTGAATACTTACACCAGCTTCTATAGCAACTTTAGCTATCTCAGTGACGTGATACATATGGTCAATAACTTGAATAAATTGGCAATCTGGAAAGTTAAGATGCAAATTCACTAGTCGTTGAATTTTTGTGCTTCCAGCAATGGGGGTCGTGATCAAAATATCTTTGATCCCTCCCTTAGCCATTACCTCTGCTTCACCTAATTTAGAGGTACATATTCCTTGGGCACCTGATCTTATCTGCATATGTGCTATGGCGGGAATTTTATGCGCTTTAGTATGCGGGCGAAGTATTAACCCTAATTTGTCAATTCTCTTTTGCATTTCCTCAATGTTACTCTCAAGAATATCGAGATCCACGATTAACGCCGGAGTATCCAGCTGTGAGATATCCATAATTAAGACTTACCTTTATTGATGCTATTATTTTAAGCTCATCTTAATACACAACTCATACTGTCACAGCTAAAATATAAGTAAATTTTAGTCTATACGGTGAGTCGTTTATTGCTGAGATCTAGCGTTAACTTGGATTGGAAATAGTTAGCGAAAGGATATCAAGTAAGGTGAGGCATTTTCGCCTAACCCCTCTCTCAGAACCGTAGGTGCTGCTCAATTCAGCTTTGCGCTGAACACATATCCCGTTTTATATGCTCAAAGTTCACTAGCACTGATCCGTCAAACCATTTATTGGGCACCGCATAATTTACTAACGGATTCATCCGCCACCTCACACCAACATTTCCCTTTTCCCTTGAGTCACCTCTTGAGATAACGCCTCCAGCCCTTATGGCTGGAACTTTCAATTCGGATTATCTTCCCCTTAGCCGGGGTGATACAGGTTTGTTTAAACCTGTTGGGTTTATACCAAATACATTAAGTCATTGTTCATTCCGCAGGAGTTCAAAACACTGAAGAGAAGGGTTGTATTTGCTCCTGCAATACAGACATTCGCCACATCCATGTGACTAGCGGATGATTAAAGTTAATCATTAAAGATAATCGTTAAAGATATTTATTCACAATATCTTGATAAACTGTCGTTGCTTCACCAGTGCTAGAACTAAGACTATCTAACCCTGACTGTAATGCATTAATGGTTTCATCGCTTACATCTTTACTAAATGCATAATAAAGTTCAGCTTCTTTAAGAACATGGACAACCTCATAGTCAGCATTGTCTATTCCTTGATTTTTAATAAACCATCGACCTACATTTTCTTCATAAGCCCATAAATGTACTCGATCAGCTTCTATTTTCTTAACAATTGCATTGGCATCAGAACCCAGTTTGATGGACGATGATGATATGCCTAATTTTTTTAATAACTGTTCACCAACATCATCTCGAATAGCACCAATGGTGTAATTATTTAAATCTGTGGGGGAGGCAATTTTTATCGCGCTTGATTTCTTTGATAAGATAACAATTCTAGTTTTTGAAATGGGTCCTACCCACTTAAATAGAGCTTCTCTTTCAGCGGTACGAGTCATAGCAAACAAACATATATTTGGACCCTTTAGTGCAGTCTTATAACCACGGGCCCAAGGTAGGATTTTAATATCACCTGCAGAAATAGCAACACCTTGCTGCTTCATAGCCGCAACAAGTAAATCAATCGCAATCCCTTTATTAGCACCTGCGTCTTCATAATTATAGGGAGGGTAAACTTCACTGATAAGTTTAATTTTACTTAAATCATTAGCAAATAACGGATTTAAAAAAAACATTGAAATTAACATTAAACAGCATAAAAAGAGTCGTTTGCTTATAATAATTTTTATGTGATTAGACATTAATTAACTCCAAAAATTAGGTTTGCTCAGTTTTTAAAGGTTAGGATAGATTTATCACTATGTCCAAATTAACTAGGAAGTGTGTATACGTATTTGTTCAATTTAAAGTATGATTGTATAAAATTATACTTTAAATTGATTCATTAGTTTACGTAATTGCATCGCTAAGCTTGATGAACTCTCACTGTCCGACGACATTTGAGCTGAAAGTGCAGAAGCCTCATGTGCGACATCAGAGAGATTGACAACGTTTTGATTGATTTCTGCAGCAACGGTACTTTGTTCTTTAGTCGCCGTTGCTATATGAGTATTTAGATTGGTCATTTCACCAAACCCAGTCACTATCTCTTGGAAAACTAATCCTGAGTCATCTACTTCACTTACCCCCTGATGAGCAAAAGTTTTACAAGAAGTCATTACTGAAACAGCTTCTTGGGTTGAATTTTGTAATTGCTCTATCATTTTCTGGATCTCTTGTGTCGAATCTTGAGTTCGCTGTGCCAACGTCCTAACTTCATCAGCGACGACAGCAAAACCACGTCCTTGTTCACCAGCGCGAGCAGCTTCAATAGCAGCATTCAGTGCAAGTAAGTTCGTTTGTGATGCAATAGCACGGATAACATCAAGAACAGATCCTATGTTTTCGCTTTCTTCAGCCAAATAAAGTATTACATCGGTGGCTTTTTCGACAGATTTAGATAAATCTTCAATAGTAAACACCGCTTTGCTTACGATATTCTTACCTTTTTCAGCTTGTTCTTTAGCATTATTAAGTGAATTTAAGGCATTTGAAGCACTGTTTGCTACTTCATCTATTGCTGCAGACATTTCCGTAACAGCCGTGGCAACTTGTTCTATTTCACTTTGTTGTCTTATGATACTTTCATTACTTTTTACACAATTACCAGAAGTGAGAGTAGCAGAGTCAAATAATTGTTCTGAGGTATGAGAGACTTCGGTTATAGTGCCTTGTAATTTTTTGATAAATAAATTTATCCCAGCGGCAAGAGTACTGATTTCATCTTTCTTTTTATCATCCAATCGCTGTGTTAAATCCCCTTCCCCTTCTGCAATATCAAAAACAGCATGGGTGATCCCTTTTAAGGGTTTCCAAACATTTCGACCAAGTAATAAATACATCATTAATGAGATAACAATAATCAATAAAATCAACTGAATAATTTGACTAATCAGCATTTCACTTAAGATTTTTCTCACCACTGTATCATCGATAAATAAAGTCACTTCACCAACAGTTTTAACTTCGCCCGAATCATCAAAAAACAATTTGGCTGATTTTGTAAAAGCACTATCTTCAGGTAGAGTATCACCAGCTATGAGTTCACCTTCTTCTTTCACTTGCAAAGCTAAACGATCTTCACCACTAATCACTAAAATCCCACTAACAAAATCAGCAGACAATTCCGAATTTACATTACTTATCAATAAGTCTGTATTATAATCCCAAATAATTGCAGGCAAATTTAACTCTAACCGATATAAAGCATGCTTAGCTTGGCTTTCTAAATTTTTATGTAAATTATTCTTCGCAGTATAATAATTAAATACACTGAAAATGCATAAAAATACAGTTACTACAGCAGAAAACTGTAAATTTAATTTTAGATTAATGCTCTCAGAATTCATTGTTAATATATGTCCTTGAGTTAAGCATTTGATTTTTACTCTATGTCTTGTATAAAAATAGCATAAGTTTTAGGTTCCGGTAAAAAATAGAACAAATTTGATCTATTTTGCCTACCATAATTCGTATTCCCTACACTCCTATTCTAATGTTTTAATTGATTATTTTTATTAAACATCATAAATATTAAAGTTAAATCATTGATGTATCAAATAGAGACGACACACTCATGCTCTTGCTTAATCTGAACTCAGAATAACAAGCGTCATTGTTTAAAACCAAAACATGATCCAGCCAGACAATACTACAGAACTACACCTGTGATTGTCGTTTTACCTTACCTCTACAATATAACGCTAAATCATTGGAATTCTGTCTTTATATTTAAACCATAATAACGCGTTGCAAATACGTTAAAAGTTGTACGATACCACACTTGACCGCAACAAGTTATACGATATAAAGTACTGATAGTAACAACAATAGCTGATAAAAACCCAATGAGGGCACTTTGGCTATTTATCAAAAGCTGTATAGACCTTGCTCATCGGTACTTATTGATGAGTATTCCCAATAGATGTGGCTGTTAGTTACAGCCAAATATATGGAAATATAATTTGTGAAAACACTTAAATCACTTATCGCAATCGCCGTTAGCTTATCTTGCTTTAATGCTTATGCAGCTGACACTGAATCGCTTGAAGCACGTATTGCTAAACTTGAAACCAGCACAGCGCCATCACAATTTAAAAATAGCCAAGCGAGCCTTTATGGTTCATTTCGCCCATCACTTAGCTATCTAGATGATGGACAAGATAAAACGTGGGATGTTACCGATGCACTTTCTCGTGTTGGTATCAAAGCCAGTACCAATTTTGCTGATGGCTGGACCGCTATGGCTCATGGTGAATGGAAAGTTGAAATCGATCAAGGAGGAGACTTTGGTGATGTTCGTTTAGCCTATGCTGCGATTGCATCACCTTACGGGCAGGTTAGCATCGGTCAGCAATATGTCGCACAATACTCTTTAGTTGCTGAGTATGTAGATATTTTTAACCATAGAAGTAGCCCTTTTGCTTATGACTACGACAATCCATTTCGCGTCAGCAATTTTGTAAATTACCAACTAGTGACAGGTCAGTTTACTTGGATGGCTGGTGCACAACTTGATGGCAACAGTAGTAATAATGACGATGCGGATATGGTTAATATTGGTGTCGGTTATGATTTAAATCAATTACATCTTGGTCTAGGCTATCTTGACAAAAATAGAATTGATGGTGACGATACCAACATTGGTGCAGTCGTCGCTTATACATTCAGTAATGATCTCTATCTAGCCATCAGCTATCAAGATAAAGACTATAACTATGATACAACGTTTCCTCAAGACCGCAGTGGTAGCGCATTAGACACAGCCTTAGCCATGCCGATAGGTAACGACTATAAAGTGAAGCTGGGTTACTTTATGTTTGAAGATGGAATAAAGACCACCGGCTCTATGGACTATGATGGTTTCAATGCCACCCTTGAGTGGAACCCCCTTGATAACATCCGCGTTCATTTGGAATATTTGGCAAAAAACTTCGACAACAACGAAGACGATCAAGCTGTTACCATTGGTTTTAGATATGACTTTGATCTAAGCTGGAAAGGTTAAATAATAACCTTAACTGATTAACTTGCTAACTGAAAGAGGCTAATTTATATGCCTCTTTCAGTTTATTGCAGGACTGGAATCAACACAACAACCCACTCACAATACATGAATAATAATAAATTAAACCTTTTAAATACAAATAACTATATAACATAGCCAATCAACTTCAAGATACTCATTTCAGAGTCCCTATAGGATAGCTGAACAAGGCAGCGATTGAGATAATAGCTACTCCCTTCTTAATCTCGATAACACAGTGAGGGCATTCTACGGGAATTGCCGCAGTGCAAGGCGAGAAGCAACTTATTTCTTCGTTATTAAATAGTAAATGACGACTGCATGGCCTATTTTTTTTCATATAAAATAAGACATTTTCTCCTTTCATTGGAGGTTAAATACAGAAGGTAGGGCGAAGAACGACTATATAAATATAGGAGGTACGCCTCCATGGATGAGAAGGTAGAATAATGCAGGAGCAATTAACGCCCCCGAATCCTGTCACCTCTCGACATGCAGATCCCTGCATCTTGAGGTAGTTTAGAGACAACTCATTATCTATGTATGTACTTATTAACTTTATCCAGTAGAGCAGAGGGTACGACAGGCTTAGTCATATAATCATCAGCCCCTAATTTAAACGCTAATTCTTTATCTGAATTTTCAATTAAACTACTGATGACAATAACATAGATTGATGATTGATGAGGGTCATCTTTCAAATGCTTCAACACTTGATAACCATTAACCTTTGGCATAGTAATGTCGAGCAAGATGAGATCTGGTATTTGTGAGTTAATAACATCAATCCCACCTTCACCTGAATTAGCAGTAATAACTTGATAGTCATCACCTAATATTGCGAGTAGTAAACCAGTGCACACCGGATCATCATCAATAATCAGGATTTTGGCTCGTTTCATTTTTCTCTCTTTTAATTCGAATCAATCTCCCTTTAATTGTATCCAATTTTTTAAGGAAAGCTAGGTGAGAACATTCAGTTTAGTAGACCAGTCAACCTACTATGCCAGCCAAAAATCACCTGATTTAAACTGTATTGAACTATCAAATGTCTACATATTTCGGCTTAAATCAATTAAATCTGCAGGAGTCGTCCATATGAATTTTTATTCACATTACTACATAAATGATGACATGATAACAGTCTAATTCTCATCATGTTATCGAGTTAATTATTATTTATTACATGTACTTGAAATAACAACTTCATAAACTAAGCTTTGCTTACCTAAACAACATCACAACAATTTATTTTAGGTTTTCTCAATTTGATTAAGGATGAGTGATGCAAGGACATTTGCAAACAATGGAGTTAGTTTCAGATTTTGATGCTATAAAATTAAAAGATCGATTAACGACCTCCATGCTATTGCAAATGGCTATCCATCTTACATTTATTGTGATTTTAGTTGCAGGTGTAACATATTGGCATATAACAACAACATATGAATTTCAAGCTGTTGAAACTATTAAAAAATATATAAAAGAACGTAGTGAAAAAGAAAGTTTAGTCTTTGAACTGGCCACTGAGAATCATCAAGTATTTAAACAACACTTTATTGATGCATTCAACAGTAATAATGATGTATCTGAAGAAGAATTTAATAAGAGTTTTCTTCATAAAGAAGACGGTATAACTAAATTAAAAGCAAAGAGTTACTATGGATTAATGACAACACAAGGTGAACATTTAAAAAATCTGACAGGATATATTGCTAGTGATGCACCTATAAAAGAGCAAACATTTAGAAATAAAGTCAACATTTCTTATCATCTATTGGCTCAGTTTGGTCCTGCATGGACGACTCGGTTTGAAAACCTCTATGTCTCTATGCCTGAAAAAGTAGCCTTAACCTACTGGCCAGATGTGCCATGGGGATTAAACGTCGATCCAACTTTAGATATCACTCAAGAACAATGGTACGTCATAGCCACCCCTGAAAATAATCCCCAACGCACCTCTGTCTGGACAAGCCTTTACTTCGACAAAACAGCTAAATCTTGGTTAGTTTCTTTGGAAACTCCTGTGGATATCAACGGCGAACATTTACTCACTATAGGTCATGATATCTTACTGGTAGATGTCATTGACCGAATTATTCATGACAAACTCGAAGGCACATACAACTTTATTGTCAGCTTAGATGGACAAATAATCGTGCACCCAGACAATGAAAGCGCAATGAAACAAGGGATCGATAAGTTATCGACCAACACTCAAAGCGACCCAAGGCTTAACGCCATGATAAATAAAATTATCATGGCAAATGAAGCCACAGATGAAAGCGTATTCATCAATTTTGATGAGACTGAACAATCATGGATGGCAACAGCACGGATAAATGGACCAAATTGGTTACTAGTAACAGTGTACCCCAAAAAATTAGTGATAGCAGCCGCACGTTCAACTGCACACTTTGTGTTAGTTATCGGGTTACTGTCACTCATCATTGAAATGCTAATGCTGTATGTGGTGATATCAAAGAAGGTCGTAACACCGTTAAAAATGTTTGGTCAAGCATCCGCTGAAATAGGACAAGCAAATTATCAATTAGTCGCACGTGGAGACATAAAATTACCTAGTCATCGAAAAGATGAAATGGGAATATTAGCCACGGTATTTAAATCCATGGCAACACGAATTTTCGAATACAGTACCACACTTGAACAAAAGGTATCCGAACGTACATTTGAATTAGTCGAATCGCATAAAAAAACCGAAATAGCCAGCCAAGCTAAATCAAATTTTTTAGCCCACATGAGCCATGAAGTCAGAACACCAATGAATGCAATCATAGGCTTAACTCAATTAATGTTAAAAACACCTTTAGATAAACGCCAACGAGACTTCATGGAAAAGGTATTATCATCTTCAGATGTGTTACTCAATACCATTAATGACGTATTGGATTATTCAAAAATTGAAGCGAATAAACTCACACTTGATGACTATGAATTTGACTTGAGAGATGTGCTGCGCCGAGTCACCAATATCAGTGCTTATAAAGCTCAAAGTAAGGGCGTTGAATTATTGTTAGACATTGATGATAACGTTCACTTTCACTGGATAGGTGATCCTACCCGTCTTGGACAAATTTTAATAAATTTAGCAAGTAATGCTGTAAAATTCACAGATAAAGGTGAAGTAATCATTCGAGTAAAACGCTTAGAACAGCAATCTGATCGTCATACTTTACAATTCAGTATCATCGACTCTGGGATCGGAATTGATCCTCAAAGGATCGATCAGTTATTCTCACCATTTACCCAAATTGATGCAAGCATTACTCGAAAATATGGCGGAACAGGTCTTGGTTTAGCTATTTGTCGCCAACTAACTGAACTCATGAGTGGTCATATTTGGGTCGATAGTGAAATGAATAAAGGAAGCCAATTTCATTTCACCTGCAACATAAAACCAGACTATGGCAGTAAATACCAAGGAAAACCCTCATATAACAAACTAAAAGGGATGCGATCTCTCGTTGTTGATGATAATGCAATGGCAAGAGAGGTTTTAGCCGATATTTTGATAGCCTTGGGTATAGAAACAACAACCGTCGCTGATGGTTATTCGGCGATCGGTGAACTTGAAGCTGCGACTAGCCAAGGAGAGCCTTATGATGTGGTGTTTCTTGATTGGAATATTCCGACAATTAACGGGGTAGAAACAGCCGAAAAAATAGTCTGTAATACTAAAATAAAAACCCCTGTCGCCATGCTGATGGTGACAGCTTACGATGTTGACAAAATAGAATCAGATGCACAAGCGGCGAACATCAAAAAAATAATATCCAAACCTGTTGATGCATCAGGCATTCATGATAATTTACTCGAAATTTTTTTTCATGAAGAAATATCAGCCCCCATAGCAAGTAATAGAGAACTTAACCTATCAGACAACTTCGATCTTCATGTACTACGGGGCTGCCACGTTCTCATCGTTGATGACAGTGCATTAAACCGTGAAGTTGCCAGTGAATTTCTAATGGATGTTGGTATAATAGTCTCTACAGCATCTAATGGCGAGCAGGCCGTTAGCATGATAAAACATAATAGCTATGATCTTGTTCTTATGGATGTACAAATGCCGATCATGGATGGACTAACAGCGACTCAACTCATACGAAATGATGTCAAATATAAACAATTACCCATCATCGCAATGACAGCGCATGCCTCGCCAGATGATTATAAGAGAAGTTTAGATTCTGGTATGAATGACCACCTAAATAAACCTATCGACCATCAATTATTATATCAAACTATCACACGCTGGATTAATGTAAATGCCAATATAAACCCACTTGGTACTGCTGAGCTAAATAAAGACATCAATGATAATCAGCAAGTTGAAACAAAGCAGCAAGCACTCGCAGAAACGCAAGAGTTTTTACCCATGAATATTTTAGGCTTCGATCCTGTACTCGGGCTAAATCATCACAATAACAAAATAAATTTATATATTAGAATGCTTAATTTATTTTATGATGAATACCACAATATTGAACTTAACATTACTCAAGATCAAGCCGAAGAAAACTTTGTTAACTTACACAGATTGTTCCATACCATAAAATCATCATCTGCGAGCTTAGGAGGGTTACATTTATCAAAACTTGCAGAAAAAATTGAAAAAATAGCAAGTGATTTAATAGAGAATATTGATCAAGATAAAATTGAAATATTAAATAAAACAATCCCTGTGTTTTTATCAGAGTTAAAAAGGTCATTAGATTCAATAAAATCTCTACCTAATGTTAAAAAAACACATAACGTAAAAAATTACGATGATGATAGCAAGCTTGTAAAACAACTTATAATTCAACTTAATAAGCTATTAGAAGATGACAATGCAATCGCCGAAAATGTCATCAATAGACTCATAACAACAAGTGCGTATAACCAACATAATGATGCTCTTGAATCAATTTTGATGGAAATTCAGGATGTTGATTATTTCAGCGCCAGTGAAAAGTTAAAAATACTGTCGCTAAAAATAGGTGAGTAAAGGAAGATACATATGACTCAATACATAAAAACAGGATTAAATATTGAAGATGTCAATGACCCTTGTTTTGCTATTAAAGACAATATTGATAAAATTTTAATTATTGATGATGCCAAAGACAATCGTATTCTTCTATCCGAATTACTGATTCCCGATCATAAAGTCTTTCTCGCTAAAGATGGTGTACAAGGCATTAAACTTGCCTGTAAGCATAATCCAGATTTAATATTATTAGACGTCGTCATGCCTGGTATCGATGGTTATCAAGTCATTAAGTCGCTTAAAAATAATGAATCTACAATGAACATCCCCGTTATTTTTATCTCGTCAAAAATATCTACAGAAGATGAAAGAATGGGCTTAGATCTTGGAGCTGTTGACTATATAACTAAACCATTTAACCCGCCGATAGTACAAGCCAGGGTCCGCAATCACTTACGCAGCCAACGTCACAAGAACCTACTCGAACAGCTTGCACTAATCGACGCGTTAACAGAAATATATAATCGCCGATTTTATGAGTTAAATGTAAGAAAAGTTTGGAACGAAAGCATTCGAAATAACACTCAAGTGTCGATTGCAATGATAGATATAGACTTTTTTAAAAGTTACAATGATGAATATGGACACTTAAAAGGTGATGATGCTCTACGTTTAGTCGCTAATCACATCAAAAAACAGCTAAAACGCCCTCATGATATTATCGCCCGTTACGGCGGAGAAGAATTTGCAGTTATTTTACCTAATACTGATGCTAATAGTGCCGAACGCTTATTAATTGAAATCTGTATTTCTATTGAAAATTTACAAATTTTGCATAATTCCTCTTCTATATCTCATTATCTAACCATCAGTATCGGTGGTGCATCTATTATTCCTATTCCTAATATGGAGCATAACTCATTTTTAGGCATAGTAGACGAACACCTTTATCAAGCCAAAGCTCAAGGGCGAAACAGAGTATGCTGGAAAAAATCCTAATTTTAATGTTTATGGGTGGATTCCATACAACCACCCATAAAAAATAACATTAATAAGCCCTAATCAAACATTGATGCTTCAACATCAGTTTTAGCTAATTCAACTGAATCAGAAATATCATCCACCATAACTTCCGCATTGACGTCAAAAGCACCTGGTTGTGACAAATCTTCAATTAAATTATCTAACACAGATTGCTGTCTATCCCATAAACAATAAATATGTACATATTTACGACTATATTTTTTCAATTCCTTATTCAGTATTTCCTGAGCCTCACACAGAGAATATTTAAACATAATATCTTTATTGGTTTTACGCAGCAATATACTCAAAGAAAAATTCGACCTATGTATCCAAATATCAATATTATCACGTTGCTTTATCATCTCAGCCAATGATTGTAATCTTATATGTAATGCTAGCGCTATCGACAGTGACTTAATTGCTCTACTTTGCAGTACCTCATAGCCCGTTTTTCCAAGTAAAGACCATAATGTTAACGAGGCCAACCCATTTCTAGACCCTGATAAAGTCGAATCAACAGCACCAATATAAGTCGGATTATTCATGGATGCTAAATACTTATGTTTACTCATATAAAGCCCACATGGTGTCGGCGCACCTAAGAATTTATGACCACTTGTCACGATAGAATTAATATAAGGCAAACTAAAATCAAATTCAGGAAATGTAAATTCACATTCACTGCAATTATCCAAATTAAGCACACCCGTTTCTATTGCCATATTGATAAATGGCATAAAAGAAGCTCCTAATGCACCATCAATATGAAACCAATAACCTTGCCTAACATCAACATTTTCACTACTTTCATCAAAACTAACCTCACGATTGATAAGATTGTATTTAATAAAAATATCTTTCAATGCCCGATAAACACCCGGTATATCATCATAGGCTCCTTTAAATGTGGTACCATAATTTAACACAATTAAAATGGGGTGACCTTTTTTAGCAAAAAACTCAACTAATAAGCGAAGCTTATTTATATCAATACAACCTGATCCTATTTTTCCTAATCTTACATCATCTTCACAGGGCAATTCTGACGGCACCATTTTTGGCCAGTCGCCTCCTAATGGACACTCATGTGGGTAACATTCATGACCTACATCATAAAATGAAGGAATACATGTCGTATGAATGGCTTTAGTTAATGAATAATGGGTATCTTCTGAAAAAAATGCGATAGGTTTATAATAGTTTTTATTGCTATTACGTCGTTTAGGTTTAACTAAATGATGACTATTTTGATCGACGACCAATCGACGACCTGACAAATAATCTCGAGCATTCAGCATGGCATATAAATTGCCTTCTGTGCTCCCCATGCTCAGTACATAACCCCAGTAACTATCAGGAACATTATTGCTTTGTGAAGGCCAATTAGCCCGCCATACTGATGCATAAAAATCTAAAACTGCACGTTCTGCAGATTTACTATTAACCGTGTAATTACCATTTGTAAAAGGATCACCTAGATTATTAATCATAGTGTTCATCACTGGAAATAAATCACTATAATCCGTATTCACCACAGCTTGATAGCCAAGAAAGTTGTCTTGTTGCTGCTTCAAATAGTCTTGTAACCTTTTTTGGTTGATGAATTGATTTTCTTTCTGACCGCAAGGAGGTAATTGTACATAACAATCTTTAATCTGCTCTTGCTGTCCCATAAAATTTTGATTTTTAATCTGATATATCACCGCTGGATCTGCAGAAGGAGCAGTGATCAACAACTCCCCATTCAATGAAAAAGCCATTTGAGGTATTTGACTGATCCAAGGCTCAGCATGGAGACCAAATGGAACCGTCAACGTTGCTTTCTTATCAATGAACATACCTAAATATTCCTTTTAGTTTACTGAATATTGAAAATATAATTTGAATGTATTTATCAAAAAATCAAATGCAACAGTGGAAAGGTGTCATTGAGTAACATTAAGCTAATAATTAAGGCTGGATAAAAATCCAACCGCACAAAAAAACATATACAGCTGTTATATAAATCCACGTTTTCAATCGCGATTAATAAACACTTAACGCTTAACGCTTAAATTTTAGATGTTAAGTGTTTATAAAAAAATAATTTTACTGCATTAGCACTAATATTAACCAGAATAAATCAAGTTCCACAAAAAGTAGTATAGACTCCGAAACTAGATGGAGCTTGCTCTGAATATTTTTCAGCACCAACCTGGACAGTGTATGGGTTTGCCAATACGGTAATTAGTTCCTCAAACGGCTGATAATCTGCTCTCTGCTCTGCGGCTTCAATAGCATACTCAACCTGATGATTTCTTGGTATATAGAGAGGATTAGCCGCTTTCATCATAGTGATACGTTCAGATAAAGAAAGTTTATCTTTAGCCAAACGTGCTATCCACGACTTTCGCCACAATAAATATTTTTCAGCATGATTAAATAGCTTTGCACTCTCTGTAGTATCACTTTCCAAATCCCTGATGAGGCAACGGAATAAGTTTGTAAAATCAACCTCTTCCTCAGACATCGATGCTAGTAGCTGCTCTCCTAAAGCAAAGTCACCCTCATCCTCCGTCGATAAGCCCAGCTTAGCACGCATACCAACGACCCAATGATGCTGGAAAATATCCCAAAAGTCGGTAACGGATCCAGTAGCAAGAGCCATCGCTTCATCCTCATCATCATGCAGTAATGGTAATAACGTTTCAGCTAATCGAGCTAAATTCCATTGCGCCATAATTGGCTGATTCGCATATGAATAACGACTATTCCTATCAATCGAGCTGAATACTGTGTCTGCACCATAATTATCCATAAAGGCACAGGGGCCATAATCTATGGTTTCACCACTTATCGTCATATTATCTGTATTCATCACACCGTGAATAAAACCAACCAATAACCATTTAGCCACCAATTCAGCCTGCTTATCTCTCACGGCACAGAAGAAATCCAAATATATCTGCTTACTGTCCTTAAGCTCTGGGTAATGGCGAGCTATCGCATAATCAGCCAACTGTTTAACTTTGCCTTGCTCACCACGAGATGAAAAAAATTGAAACGTACCGATACGTAAATGACTCGATGCCACTCGGGTTAACACCGCTCCTGGCAAATATTGCTTACGATAAATGGATTCACCTGTCGTAACCACAGCCAATGCCCTTGTTGTTGGGATATTAAGAGCATACATCGCTTCACTGAGAATATATTCACGTAATACAGCACCCAATACAGCTTTACCATCACCCCCTCGTGAAAATGGAGTTCGGCCCGATCCTTTAAGCTGTATATCCACTCGTTCACCGCTTCCATCTAATACCTCCCCAAGTAATAATGCCCGACCATCTCCCAATTGTGGATTAAAGCCACCAAATTGATGCCCAGCATACGCTTGAGCTAAAGGCGATGCACCAATCGGGCTCTCACTACCAGAAAATAGCTTTGCTAAATCTTCAACACTCGTGGTGTTCAAACCAATATGCTGGGACAAAGTTTCATTTAATTTAATAAGTACAGGGCTGGGTGCTTTCGCTCCCAGACAAGCAACGTAAAAACCTTCCAACTCGTTTGCATAACTGTTGTCAAACCTTAAACCTAGCTCGATTTTTTTATCGTTCATATTTATACCTATATTATCAAAAACAAACGATTGCTAACTACACTAAGCTGATCATTTGAGCTTGATGCCTATCTTAGCAATGGGTTATTTTCAGTTCATTGAACTTTTTTATTCTAAAAGTAAGCAGCACATTAATCTCTCAGTCTCATATATTGTTTGGGTGGTTTGCCTAACGTTTTTTTAAAAAAGGTAATAAATGCACTTACTGACTCATAGCCTAATTCATCAGCAATAGACTGAACGGCTTCGCCAGTCGCAAGTTTTTGCAAGGCTAACACAATATGTAATTGCCCTCTCCAACGACCAAACGTCAGTCCAGTTTCTTGTTTAACCAACCGAGTAAAAGTTCGCTCGCTCATCGCATATTGCGTCGCCCACTCTCTAATACAACGCCTGTCAGCAGGGGTGTCCATCAGTTGAGTTGCTATCGTATTTAATCTGGGCTCTGTCGGAGTGGGAAAATTAAAACATTCGGTAGGCATTATTTGTAGTTGATCTATTAACACCTCTACTAATTTTGCTGTCGGGGTATGACTAAGGTAATCCTGCTCCTGCTCACTTAAATGTATGATTAATTCTCTAAGTAAGGGCGATACTGATAAAGTACAACTTTTCTCAGGCATGCCATCAACATCCGGGTCTATAAATAACATACACACTTTAGCATTGCTGGAAATGTGGTTGCTATGGGCCACCTGACTCGGGATCCATACCGCACAATGGGGTGGCACCATCCAAATAGCATCTTCAATTTTGCATTTAACAAACCCACTCAAAGCTAACACCAATTGGCACTTATGGTGCTGATGTGAAGGGGTTTCCGCTTCATAATCACCTCCTCTTGCCCTATAGGAGACAACTTTTTGAGGATAAGCATCAAAATCAAAAAAAATTATTCGTTTAGACGCCATACATTGACCGTTTTTAGATATATAAAGTCAGTATAACTGAATTCAGCAATCGATATAAAAGTTAATATAACTGCATTATCGCCAGTTTCAATGTGAGGTAGTATTAATGGCACAAGTACGCACTTTTCGACTCAGTAATACGACTTTTTTACTTCTTGGGGTTTTACTTATCTCTATAAGTCTACGTAGCCCCATCACAGGTGTCGGACCTGTACTTGATTTAATCAGAGAGCAGCTAAAGCTGTCAGCAACACAGGCTGGAATGTTAACCACATTACCATTATTAGCTTTTGCTTTTTTCTCACCATTAGCCTCAAAATTGGCTCGAAAAAGTGGACTTGAACATGCGCTAATGCTTTCGATAATACTGGTATTAACTGGTATCATTATACGTTCATTGGGTTCATCTATAACATTATTTATAGGTACTGTCTTTATTGGAGGTGGTATAGCAATTGCCAACGTGTTACTCCCCAGTTTAATGAAACGAGACTTTCCAAATAAAGTCGCAACAATCACCTCCGCATACGTACTCATCATGGGAATAGGTTCAGCACTCAGTGCCAGCTTAGCCATCCCTATGACTCATTTAGCTGAACGCCTAACAATCACATTTATCCCTAATTGGGCTTTTGCGCTTGGCAGCATCATCATTTTTCCCATTATTGCTGTTTTGGTATGGTTACCTCAACTCCGCAATCACACTCCCACGACTTCGGATGTATCTGAGCTCGATAGCCATAGTAACCTTTGGTTCTCAACTCAAGCTTGGCAAATTAGCCTATTTTTAGCCTTAAACTCATTTTTGATGTACATCTTCGTTAGCTGGTTACCCACTATCTTAGTCGATACCGGCTATAGCCATGAACAAGCAGGTGTTATTCATGGCTTGCTACAACTCTTTACTGCCGTACCTGCAATCGTATTGCTACCACTCATGTCTAAAATTAAAGACAAGCGTCTCCTGAGCTTAAGTTTAACCATTATGGTATTTATCAGTATTATAGGGTTAATCCTAGCCCCTTCTCTTGCAGTATTGTGGGCAATGATGTTTGGCTTTGGCTGTGGTGGAGGCTTTATTCTTGCGCTAGCTCTGATCAGTATTCGTACCTCAAATGCACATCAAGCCGCCACTTTATCGGGTATGGCTCAATGTATAGGTTACCTATTAGCTGCAACAGGCCCAACCATAATGGGCCTAATTCACGAGCAAATGAGAAGCTGGACCTTGCCATTAGTTATCTGTGCTGTTATCAATATTATTTGGTGTATCTCATCCATGTTTGCAACCAAAAATGAGCTCCTTGCCTCCCCTAAAAGTCAGATGAGTAGTTATTCAATGACAGATAACTCTAGGCCTCTTGACCACATTATTTGATTAATTCAACAGTTTTACAATAGTAAAGACGTTAATCGACGGTGAAGTGAACATTCTAAGACTCAGTATATATCCAACTATATACCCACTACTGTGCACAGCACTTAACACATAACTCAGTGTTAATAATTTTAGTACTTGCGCTTATCTAAACAACATATGGCATCAAGCATAATACCAACTCGAACACGAGTTCAGCATAATCTAATGACGAATGGAGAGTGTGATCATCACCGGGGCATGATCTGTACTTTGGCTATCAAGATCAAAACTAGGATTAATAAGATGACGATCGTAAGTTTCATAACGTATCACCTCAGCCAGACTTCGACTATTTCTAGCATCGAACTCACATGAGAGCAAAATATAATCCAGCACTGAACCTTGGGCAAGGTAATAATAAGTCGCAGGCCTAATTTGCAAAGAAGATCTACCTTGGCTGCTTTGATATAGTTCGTAAGCATCTTGAAGTTGATATTGTTGCAACTGATGCTTTATATCACCTAAAGCGGGATCAGGCTTAATACGGGTATTAATCGATACTAATGACGCCAAAACACCCTCATTTAGATTGTCATTAAAGTCTCCCATCAATAGCATAGGATGTTGAGTTTGAACCCGACGCTCTACCATAGCACATCGAAGTAAAACCGCTTCAGAACCTCTTTGAACACCAGATCCCCACTGAGCTAATGCCTCAATAGCAAGTAACTGCCCGATTGCCACCTGAGCTTCTACAGAGTGTGAAGAATACTCGGTTTGAGCATCAAACAAGGGGCGTTTAGATTTAAAGTGCACCACATAACAATCACAAGGTCCAAGCTTAGGAAGCGTAATTGTTGCCCTTAAAGGTTTTCGACTGAAATTAACCCCTTCTGGCATCCCGATCATATCCGCTAATACAGTGTCAGCTTCGACAGAGTGGATCTCATTGATTGGATAACGAGAAGCGATAGCGACGACAGGCTTACTATAGATAAAATCATCAATAACATCTGGCTCATCGAGTACTGCAAAATAATTAAGGCCGCAAGATTTTGTCAATAGAGCCAACGCTTCAGGACTAAATACTTCTTGAAAACCAATTATATCTGGTTGATTCTCATTGATATACTTTGCTATCCACTCACATTTTTTTTGCCATTGTTCCTGACTATATATATTCTCAAAATCATAATATGCCCCAGGAGGCTCTATGAAATTAAACAGATTAAAAGTCGCTATTTTAATCAACTCCATGGCTTCAGAGTCTGGTACCAAATCATTATGCAAACTGAAAAACCTTATAATCGTTGATACAGTCTAAACGAGAAAGCCTAAGTCAATCAAATAGGCGCTTAGGAGAGGTTAACAGTCCCAGAGCATATCGATAAAAACTCTAACGCGTGTGTCATTATTTCACTATTGAGCTGAGTCCACTGTATTGCGATTCTCATTGAGTGTCACTTCCCATATTATACTGTTATTTGATGATAAAGAAACAAACTCCCCTGTGGCCAAATAACCGGACATCCACCGTAATAGGAATATGATTAAGGTCCAATTTATCTTTATCAACAAAGACATCAATACTAACCGCTAATAAGCTATTCGTCTCAGTCATATGCGCTAAAGAGAAATAAACATCGACACTTAACGTATGAAAACTGTGTTGTTCTATTCCATTTTCACAAGCTCCCCTGACAACAAGCCTAATATAATGAGGTGAATATCGATTAAGGCTTGAGCGGAATCCATACTAACTACCGATAACGTATGCTCTTTTCTAGCGTATGGGTTGAAATTATCGATATACTAAAACAAAAAAACACATTTAAATCAATAGTTTATAGCAATACCTCTTTAAGGTTAGCTAGAATTAAAATAATTGATTCACTAATACAAATAAAAAAATTACTCAGCAATATAAAATTTCCAATTAAGCTAGCTTGCTTTCCAGATCTCTTGTGTCATAGTCACAGTAAATAAATCTGTTTTCCCCTAGCTCTGGGATTAAGGGCAATAGCCAATTCAGGATGGATTCACATATGCTAGCTGCCAAAAAATCAGCTCAACTTCCCCCCTTTATCACTAGCGTTCAACAAGCTGATATCGCCAGTATCAAAGGAGACAACCCTTTAATCTGGCCGTTATTTAGTCTACTTAAGAACACAGAGCATAGCTGGAAAGTTCACTTACTCGCCTCGGAACTGCAAGCTAAAGGCTTAATGCAAGATTTAGATGAAGATCAAGAAAAAGCCCTATTCAAACGAAATTTTTTGTTAATGAATGCCCTTTTTCAATTGCAGAAAATTCTCTTACCTGATCATTGGCTACAGGTTAAAGCCATGGACATTCAAATATTCGAAATAATGCCAACAAACATTGAAACAAGCCTACAAGAAGGTGATGCACTGCGAGAGTATTATCTCAATTGGGTAAACTATGACACTTGCCCAAACATTATTAGAGAGATGTTAGAATCATTCTGGAGCCGTTATGAGAAATATATTGGTACTAATATAAATTTAATGCATAAGAGTCAGGCTTTACAGGTCTTTAAACTTAATGTTGATGCAACCAATAAAGAGGTACGTCTCCGTTGGCGAAAATTAGCACTGCAATGGCATCCAGATCGCCCCAATGGCAATGCAGCACAATTTCGTAAAGTCTGTGAAGCTTGGCAAACTTTACGTGAAAAGGCATAAACATAAATTCAACCTCATCTCATTGAGTAATTCAATCATCATGAGCAATCTTAACTTGACGAATTACTCTCAACTCAACTGCAGTACAATGGCTATGATGTAAAAACAATCAATTTTATAACACTGATTAGCATTATCCCTCATACCATTACGCTCATTAGTCGCTCAATGGACATATGAGACAATGCATATTACCGAGCACAAAAAATAACGCGATAGTAAGACTAATGGCAGAATTAATTTTTTTTATTCAGTTCAGTTGTAAGTAAATACTTCCAAGCATCGACCATCTGAATCCAACGTTTGGATGCTATCGCGCGTTCTTGGTCATTCAAACCTGATAAATGAGTCACCTTATGCCCTCTTGCTAACTTTGTTTCAGCTTGAGTAATTAACTTCTCCAGTCCTTGAACCAAGCCTGCTTGAGTCAAATCAATAAAGGAAATTGATGAGCGTTCATGTTCAGTCATCATTAATGGCATCACTTGCTCTTGCAGCCCGTCAACTCTGGTAGTCAATATTGCCTTGCCAGCGGCAATCGATTCTTGACATATCAAGCCAAAAGGTTCCCAGCGAGAAGGGATAATCACGGCATCACAGTGGAATAAAAATAATGCCACATTGTCTATCTCACCAACCAGGGTGACGTTGTCCAGCTTCGCGGCCAAAGACTGTAAATACGGTAACATTTCACCTTCTCCCGCCAAATGTAGCTCTATTTTTTCTGCCGGAACATACGCCATTGCTTTAATGAGCAAGTCGAAACCTTTTTGTTTATGGAAACGACCATAAGCACCGAGTTGAATAGGCAGACACAAGGGGGTATCTGGCAGAGATAATAAGGCATCAACCGGTCTTGCCTGCTTGATAACCACTAATTTACTTTCCTTAAGTAATCGGTGATCCAATAACCAACGGCCTTGAGCTGCAGAAACTGCAAGCACTTTATGCATCAAGTAATAACTGAGTCTAAGCATCAAATAAAAGCGCTTGTGATGACTCACTTCATGCTGCATAAACCCAGCACTGTAATGGTGTTCTTGATAGAAGATAGGCGTACCGATATTAGCAAGCCTAAACAGAAAAAGTCCGGGTAGCTTTCGCCAAGAAGCAGCAGTATGAAGAATTAACACATCGGCCTTAAATCTTTTAGGCCAAAAATCTGTCAAATCAATATTAACAATGGAAAACTCAAAATGGTCCTTTAATTGCGATGCGCACAGACTCTGCAGAGCTAAATTAACTCCACCAAGTTTATTATCATCAACAAGATGGATCACTCTAGCTCCCAAAGCCACCTCTTTTTATTGTTAAGGGTTAGTTATCATAAAAGAGTGTAGAACAGGTTATAATGAAATCTAATAGATGCAAGTAAAATAGTGCGATGCTCTAGCTCAGAACAATGCTCAAAAAACGATAATAAAGTACTGTTTACTCCCCATTCCATTGTTAATTGCTATAAAAAAGCCACTCAACAACATTGGGTGGCTGAATAAAAATCTAGGGGGTGTTTACATTAAAGTGATCTTAAAAACGCAATAACCTGTTTTCGTTCATCAATATTTAATGCCATAAACTCATCTCGGCTCGTTAGTGCTTCCCCGCCGTGCCAGAGAATCGCTTCTTCTAACGTCGCCGCCCGGCCATCGTGTAAAAAACCAGCGGACGGATTGACCGTTTGAGTCAAGCCAATTCCCCATAAAGGCCGAGTTCGCCACTCATTACCATCAGCAAGAAAATCAGGACGATCATCAGACAATCCTTCACCCATGTCATGGAGTAACATATCGGTAAAAGGGTAAATCGTTTGCCCTTTTAGTGCATCACTCATCGGCACGCCGCCAATATCACCCGATGATTTAGTCACAAAACTTGCTTTGTGACAACCAGTACAATTAATTTCCTCAAATAACCGCGCACCGTCACGCACCTTATCAATATTACGCCTTGCCGGTACCGCTAAGGTTTCTGCATAAAAAACCACAGCGTTACTGAATTCTGCACTGGCTTCGGGTTCATCATCAAGACCCTTACCTGTATCAACGAAATGCGTTCGGGTTAAGTAACTCTCGTGTAAGGCTGTGCCTGTGATGCTTTCATCGGGGAACAAAGGGTTAGTGATGCCAATATCTCCGCGCAGCGCACCTAATGACTGCACGCGTACACTCGGGGTATTGGCTTTCCAACCAAATCGTCCAAGCGATACAGGATAAGCATCACCCGCTTGCGCTTTTACAGCATCAAAAACAAAATTTGCACGGCCCGATATCGTATCGCCATCGGTATCGTTTACATCCACTAAAGCCAGAATGTCCGCTTCGGGTATGGCCTCAAGTAAGCCTAAACCAAACACCGGCATGCCATTACGCCATCCCATCAACACATCATCTTGAAGCAGCTCTGATGTCACATTGGCACTGTTTAGCGTCTCTCCTGGCGCATCATAAGGGTTTTCAACAGCAAACACAGGCTGCTTAAGCACCACCACATTGCCATCTGGATAAACTACCTCTTTGGTTTTATAAGATAGATACACATCTGCCTGACCAACAAATTGGTTCTCTTTCCAATCGGGACGAGCCTTTAATACTCCACGATGAAATAACTGATCACCAAAATTATGCACTGGCATTGGCGCGCAGTAATCATTCGCTGCCGTACCCTTAGTGCAAGGCTCACTATCTGCTTTGCTTATGCGCAAAAATAACCCCGCGCCTGAGCCTAACTTTATGCGCGTCTCACCGACAGGTACTATAGGGGTTGAATTACGGCCATCACGTTGATGACATGAATGACAATCAGCATTATTAAACACAGGCCCTAAACCATCTAACTCAGGATGCTCGATATTTGGCGCAATAGTAAAAGGAGTTTCAAATCCCGCATCCCCCACTAGGTGATGCACTAACTCTGCCGCAGATAAATTGGGGGCTGGGGTGGAGAAACCATGCCCGGAATTTGAGACGTCAAACGTGGTTGTTTGACCACCACTGGCGTTGATGTCTGTGAATGCTGGGTACTTTGTTTCAATAGGCTGAGGCTTTAATTCCTCGCCAGGTTTTGTTTGTGCGACCTCATCACCCGAGCCACCGCATGCGGTTACACTTAAACAAATGATAAATGCTAAGCCCATGTATTTATATTTTTTCATTATTTTCATTATTTTCATCTCACACTCTACACATTCAAACAAACCTCTATTATGGGTTTCTCTTGTTTGAATTTTTTATACATAAAAAGGAAGGCCATTGAAGCACCTTCCTTTTTAATCAAGTCAATATCACCCTTACGCTATCATTTCCACTTTTTGAGCAGTGTAAGCACATCATTTGTTAAGCTGGTTTCTAAGATAGATAAAGCATCAATCGCGGTTTGAATTCTCACCCGGCCTTCGACATCTAAAATAGCCTGACGAAACGGCATATTATTAGTGCCAGAAATGGCCTTAATCTTAGCAATGGCATCATCAATTTCACCGACAACACGTAATGCTAAGAGCGGATCTGCGGCTTTAACAAAATCGATGATCCCTTGTTTGTCAGTAGCACCCTCAAACTCACCTTGATAGAGGTTACGCACACCAATAATGTTATCGCTAAAATCGGTTAAGGAATTCCATGAATACTGGGATTCCACTTTAGAAGTGTTAGCAAGAGCGATAGACGCCAGAGAAGCATTGGCTATTTTAGCGGACCTCACTTCATTAACAATGCCTATCATGCCGTTAATCAATTCTTCAATAACCCCCAATTGAGCTTGATAAATTGTGTGGTTTTCACTGCCTGCTTTTTTAAGAAAATCACCATAAGGCTTACTAGTTATTTGACCGTCATGGCTTACCTGCCATGCATCATCTAAAATTTTAGTATAATCACGAAACACTTCAGCAAGTGCCGCCAAGTACTCACTCTCTTTTACAGTCAACTCGGTCACAGATTTTTCATTATCAAGGACACCATCACCGAATAATAGATATTCAATAGTATGAAAACCTTGCAGATCATCGTTAAAACCTTTAATCATTTTGGCATCGAAACCTGAATTATTTGCCAATACGTCAGTTAAATCGGAGGTGTTAAGTGGCCAGTCATCTAAGTGTGGATCGATATTTAGTGAATCTACCGGACCAAAAATATGCGCCTCGCCTTGCTCCCAAGGTTGACGCGCTGCTGTCCACGCTGCTTGCGCTGCAATTAAGTTAACCTGAGTTTTGTTAGTCACTAAGGTTTTAGTCGCCAGTAGCATCTCTTCACCTTTTTGCGCCAAAGTGGCATAACCACTGATAATCACATCATCAGTCAAATTAGTGATCATCTCGGTGGCTGAAAATTCAAACTCTGTAACTGTTGCTACCGGAGTGGTCGGTTTTGTTGATGATGTAGGAGCTGTATCGTCGCTGCCTGAGCCACCACATGCGGTTAAGGTTGAAATAAGTGCCATGGCAATGATGCTGTGGGTAAACTGTGTCATATTAAACTCCATTTTAAATTTTTGAGTTAGTACTGAAAGTAAGATTATCTACATCTGCTCCCATTCAAGTTGGACACCTTTACCTAAGGTCAAAGTGCACCAACACGAATAGATGAGCAATATTGAGGTGTTATAACGAGAATTGATACCCGACGCCCAACGCAAAAAAGTGAGTGTCTGGTATCGCTGCCACCGCCACTTGCTGCTTACCGACCTCGGCCTTGATCACAATTTCATCAATGGGAAAGTAATTAATCCCCACACTGGTCCAGGTGTTCTCATAACGCTTAGTGGCAGTGCCCGTTTCAACTTCAGCAAGGGGGTTTGAATAATCAATATTGGCAAAAACAGTCATAGGAATCGAGGTGAAATGACTTAAATCAATGCCAGCTTCAACAAAAAAAGCTTCAGATTTTGACCCCAGTTGAGTGGAGTTACCCGGCCTTAACCCGGTTGTGGTTTTGTTGGCCTCAGTGATCGCATTTGAATCACTTAACGTGCCATTTAAATATTGACCGCGCAGGATCCAAGGCCCTTGCACGAAAGCCCCTGACAGGGCAAGAATACTCACGCTGCCATCACTGGTTATCTTGTTGCTCTGATGGCGATTTGCTGACGTATTGCCGTAATAATAAGCCACACCCAGCGCGCTACCTTCTTTAAAGTTGCCATAATCCAAGCGAGCCGCATAAGCCAGAGCATCGGCATTAACATACTCAAATCGCTTCTGATGACCTGAGGCGACCCAATCATAAGTTCTGAAATACTCTGAATTTAATCCACTGACAAGCTGTGCCTGATAATGAAAATTAGCCACTGCACCAAAGACACCAACCCCTGTTTCATTCCAAACAGCAGGCAGCATGGCGGCTTCACTGCGATGGCGCAATACCGTGAGGTACTGATCGGGTTTATGCAAAATACTAGACAGGCCGATAGGAAGATGGATATTACCAAATTTAACACCGAAGGCATCACTTGGACGGTATCTAATCTGAGCCTTCTCAATCACAACCTCACCACCAGCCTCGATTTCTGACTCAAATTCACCAGACTCATCAAAACTATCGTATTCTAGTGTGCTACCTGTACCACCGTGTTCATACTCAATTTCGACTTCCATATCCCATGCATCATTAAACTGATAACCAAATTCGGTAACGATACGCTCAAGATCGAAACGAGCACGGCGCTCTGGATCCGTATCTTGTGCATTTTGATAATATTCATCACTAATGTAGTTAAGGCTGCCGTATGATTTAAAACTGAATTTGCTGAATTTACTACTGCTGGCTTCTTGTTTGGTAACGGCAGTCGCTTCAGCGTGTTTTTTCTGCTCTGCACCTTGGGCATTCTGCTGCGCTGCAAGCTCCGCTAAATCCTGCTTAAGTTGTTTAAGCGCTAACTCTTGTTTGGCTATCGCCTGTTGTAATTGAACTGGATCTGGCGCTGCAAATGCACTACTGCTTAAACCTGCAATACATATCGCCAATAAACTTAACTTCGTTTTCATCAATCTTATCCGTACTGAATTAACAGCTCCCCTGAACTTGCGAAACAAAATACACCAAATACGAATCATTTTCATTAAAATTTACACTACCACTTACATATTAAAACATGAACCATTCACACATGTATAAAAAAGTAAAAAGGGCTGTTAACAAGCTAAAAAAGAATAGATTCGAGTTGTAAACCAGTATATTAATTCACACAGATTGCCCTCCATCAGCTTTGAAGAGCATAAAAAAGACTGTAAGCTGCAAAAATAATAGAATAATAATGAGCTGTAACGACATGGATGAATCAATGAATAAAAACCCACAAACAATGCTTCTCTGGATGACTTTTGTTATGTCACTGGTTTTCTCGGTATGGCAAGTACTACTCAATAACTTCGTGATTGAAAGGGCAGCATTTACTGGGGCTGAAATAGGTATGTTGCAAAGTTTACGTGAGGTTCCAGGCTTTCTCGCCTTTAGTGCTATTTTTATTCTAATCCTGCTACGAGAACAATCATTCGCCTTATTGTCATTGGCAGTACTATGTGTGGGCGTTGCGATCACAGGTTTTTATCCTGACGTGCTTGGGCTCTATTTAACCACCGTGCTGATGTCTGTTGGTTTTCATTACTTCGAAACCATCAACCAGTCCCTCACTCTACAATGGGTAACCAAAAATGAGACAGCTAGCTTCTTAGGCAAAGCATTAGCTTGGCGTTCAGCAGCTGCACTTTTTGGTTACGCCAGTATCTGGCTGGTGATGAGCTGGTGTAAACTCGATTATGTTTGGATGTATGCACTTATTGGATGTTTAGGCCTCTTGATGGTGATCACCATTACGGTATATTTCCCTCGTTTTGGTATTGGCGAAGCGCAACATAAGAAAGTGATCTTAAGGAAACAATACTGGCTCTATTATCTACTCGTCTTTTTTTCCGGTGCCAGACGCCAAATCTTCATGGTATTTGCTGGATTTATGATGGTAGAAAAGTTTGGTTATAGCATCACCGAAATTACCAGTTTATTTTTGATTAATTATGTGGTTAATTTATTCTTTGCTTCCGCTATCGGTCGCTTTATTGGACGTATAGGTGAACGTAATGCACTGACCATTGAATATATCGGTTTAATTATCATTTTTATCAGTTATGCATTAGTAGAAAAGCCTGAAGCCGCTGCGGCTCTTTATGTTATTGATCATTTACTCTTCGCAATGGCCATTGCGATTAAAACCTATTTCCAAAAAATAGCAGATCGAAAAGATATTGCAGCAACAATGTCCGTCAGTTTTACCATTAATCACATCGCCGCTGTGGTGATCCCCGCTCTACTTGGACTACTTTGGCTCCATTCACCAGAAGCGGTATTCTATATCGGTGCGGGTTTTGCCATCTGCTCACTACTCTTAGCAAGCAACATCCCCACAACTCCAGCACAAGGAAACGAGGTAAACTGGAGCATGAGTTCAAAAAATAGAGATAAAATCTCTGTTAAGTAAACAGACTAAGTTATTATTTAATAAAATAATAAAAATAACATAGAGGCACTGGGGGCGTAATTGGCAAAAATAAGTGAAACACACATGGCTCAGCCTGATGTATCGGCACTTAAAAAAGCTTTATTATTAGGGCGCCAACTTGGGTTGAGTAGCGAAGATGAATATCGCCCAAGTAATTCGTCTATTGCAGAACGCGCTGAACACAGACAGCGTAAGCTCCTATGCCATTACCAACAAAATCTAGAAACTATCTACACTATTGCCCTAAGTCATACGCCATCTGATATCACAGGCGTCGATCTTGATCCAGATTGGACCCATCAATTCTTTCAACTTGCGGAACAAATCCATAATCGCAAGATGCAAGAATTATGGGGCCGCATCTTGGCTAACGAGATCACTAAACCGGGCAACTTTAGTCTTCGTACACTTTCAACGTTAAAAAAATTAACCCATAAAGAAGCATTAATTTTTGAAAAAGCGCTGGGAATGGCGGTTAAGATGAATGGTGAGTCTCGTTTAAAACTCATTAATGGTTATCGCTACACAGGGGCTATTGGTCAAATATTCCGCAAATCAGAGACCATCAATATTGGTTTTTCCAACTTCGGCATGCCCTATTCTCATATTTTGACCTTAGTTGATGTTGGCATATTACATCGTGGAGAGTTTGAAACAGGCTTACTGAACAACAAAAATCCCATCAATATTAAAATGTTGTCAGAAACAATGACACTCACCCCCAAGAGCGGACATCTATTATTTAACTATTATCGCTTAACACCTATTGGCGAAGAGTTAACTCAACTGATTCAACCTAAATACGATCCTGAATATGGTAAAGCGATACGCAACCTATTTGCTAAAGATTTTAAAGTTGAGTAAATCCAACACTCAACATAACTAAAGTCTATCTTCATATGTAAAATTCATCGACCCAATATTCATCTTATTTTGAGGTTGGAACCAATGCAAACTATCGGCAAGCTCAACAACTTCACCTATTATCATCAAAGCAGGCATTTTAAGCTCTGGATCAGACGCTAACAAATCAAGCTCCCCTAATGTTCCAATAAACCGTCGTTGATCAACGGTCGTTGCTTTAGAAACAATAGCCACTGGCGTATGACTCTGCCGTCCAGCGCCCATTAAGCCTTGTTTGATCACACCAGCATTAAGGATCCCCATATAAATAACCAAGGTATTATTGGGATTTGCATAACCTTGCCAATCCATAGGTCGACTCGCTAATTGACAATGGCCGGTAATAAAAGAAACACCTTGGGCGCAATCTCTATGTGTCAATGGGATCCCAGCATAAGCAGATGTACCACTGGCAGCGGTTATCCCCGGAACGACCTCAAATTCAAGGCCAGCTTCAACCAGACTTTGTAGCTCTTCTCCACCACGTCCAAAAATAAAAGGATCACCGCCTTTTAATCGAACCACATTCTTACGTGTAAAACCTTTGGTGACCAATAATTGATTGATATCACCTTGAGCAGCACTGTGTTTTCCTGCGCGTTTTCCTACCGCAATCTTTTCAGCATGTTGTGGGACAAGTGCCATAATCTCATTACTAACAAGTGCATCATAAAGCACCACATCAGCACTTTTTAAAATCCTATACGCCTTAAGAGTAAGCAACTCAACATCCCCAGGTCCAGCTCCAACTAACCACACTTTACCACCCGATTGTTGACCTGGTAATTTTACTACGTCCATCTCACTGCCCCACACATGATTCTGTAGAGTGAAATATACTCGTCAGTTAATAACTTAATAAATAGTTATTTCTTACTCTTTATTCCTTTTAGTTATTAAAAAGTAACTATCATCATTTAACATCAACAAATAAATCGTTAATCAAACGCCATTCACACCAGAAAAAAAACACAAACAAAAAACAATAAACAAATATACAAACAACAACTACCAAACTTGAGCGCATAAAGGTAACATCTGTTTTATAAAGAATAATGGTTATTTTTGATGGATCATTGATGAGAAAGCAAACCATACAAACATTACAGAACTTAGTCTTAATGCTGCTATTCATTACTTTTTCCCCCTCACGGGTTAATGCTCAAGATATGAACATAGAACACACATCCGACAACCGAGTCATAACAATGAAGCAAATGAATACGGATGAAGCTATAGATAAAACATCACTAGTCGATGATCGCGTCAACGATGAGCTCGCGACTTCTGAGCTGCCCTTTGTCATGACACCCCATAACGTTAACTATATTTTACCTGTAACTTATAATACGAGTCCCAATATGGCACCTTTTGAGAATGAAGCGGCTGACCATCAATTCACACTCGATAATATGGAGGCAAAATTTCAAATTAGTTTTAAATTCCCATTAATGTATAACGTCTTTGGTGATAATGGACACCTCTTTGTGGCCTACACGAATCAATCTTACTGGCAGGTTTATAACAAGGAAATTTCATCTCCTTTTCGTGAAACAAATCATGAACCTGAAATATTTATGATGTTCAGTAATGACGGGCAGATTGGCCTATTGCGTCATTCCTTCTGGGGAATTGGCTTCGCACACCAATCCAATGGTAAATCAGGTGATCTTTCTCGAAGTTGGAACCGTCTCTATGCTACATCTATATTTGATAGTGGTCCGTTTGCTTTAGCAACAAAGCTGTGGTGGCGTATACCTGAAGATGAGAAAGAAACACCATCATCTCCTAAAGGAGACGATAACCCTGATATTATAGATTACATGGGTAACCTTGAGTTAACCGGTATATACGGTATTGATGAACATCGATTTACTATGATGCTGAGAAACAACTTATCCAACCCTAATTATGGTGCTATAGAAGCCACATGGAGCTACCCTATCATCGGCCAGTTAAGATTTTACACTCAATATTTTAATGGCTATGGAGAGAGCCTCATTGATTACAATACGCACAACCAACGCATTGGGATCGGTGTATCTATCAATGATATTCTGTAATATATTATTCAAGTTTTATTGTCACTAAATCCATATCGCCACGACAAATAATAAGCGACGTCACTGACAATAAAAAGACATTTTAATGAGCAAGGTTCACCATGCAAAATAAAGAAAAATATACACAAAAAGCCAATAATTTCAATCGTGGGGCACTGCGCATGACGGTCACTATGTTAAGAGATAGAAACCCGGCATTAGCCCTACTTGTACAAAATCAGATGTTCGATCCCATTAATCCTCAAGCAGATAACAACCCAAATCCCAGAGACAATTTTAAGGTTGAACTCCCCCCTTTAGACATAAGGCATATAGTAGAAACCTTAACGGCTAAGCAACTGGAGTCGAATATCGATCCTGGGACCAACATGCTGATTAAGTCACTCATCATCGATTGGATGAACTACGCAAATATGCTCATTGAGCTAGCAAATAACGAAAATACACCCTAGAGTTATTCATATAAACAGCCACCAATTATCACCACCTTCGACACCAGCTGCAGTGTGGTAACCTAATAAAATAGAATAAAAACCTCAGGTATAGAGCATATGAAAAATTTTTTAAACATGATATTAATCATAGTATTTACTACCCCACTAACCGTGACGGCCAGTGATCTTAACGTCGGTGATACCGCGCCAAATTTTAAGCTTCAATCGACTGATGGCGATTTTTATCAACTCAGTGATTACCTCGGGAAACAAACGGTAGTACTCGCTTGGTATCCGATGGCAAATACCCATGGTTGTACGCTTGAGTGCCGCTCTCTGGTTCAAAAAGGGCATCTCATCCGTGAGTATAATGCAGTATATATGATGGCCAGTGTCGATGATTTAGAAGACAATCAAGATTTTGCAAAAAAACAAAAAGCCGATTTCCCTATGTTAAGCGATCCAACTAAAGAGACCGCTAAGGCTTATGATGTGCTGAACTTTATTCGTGTAGCCAGCAGAATGACTTTCTACATAGGTAAGAATGGTAAAATTTTAAAAATAGATGAAGACATCAATGCAGAAACAGCGGCTGAAAACATAGCCGCAAACCTGCAAGCATTAGGCATAGAAAAAAGCGCTAAATAATGGCACTCTAGATCCTAGGATCTAGAGATTTTAATCTTCGTCAGCATCCCTTATACGTGCTTTACGTTCTTGCTCTTCGTCAAAAGCAGCTTCAATTTCAGCAAGAATAGATCCGACATCCGCTTGTTTGTTGCTTTCTATAAACTTGCCAGTTAGATCTGTCTCAGTGTTGAGTTTGCCAGTCTCAAAGAGTGCCCACATCTCTTTGGCATATTTAGTCTCGAGTAACTCAGGCGCAAACTGACCATAGTATTGCGTCATGTTATTCACATCACGCTCAAGCATGCGTTTAGCATTATTATTGGCTGCAGCATCAACGGCTTGAGGTAAATCAATGATCACTGGGCCTGTGCCATCTAATAAGACATTAAACTCAGACAAATCGCCATGAATCAGTCCAACGCACAACATACGTTGCACATCCTTCATTACCGATTTATGTTGCTCTAAAGCCTGCTCTAAGGTCAAAGTCACATCATTTAATCGTGGAGCAACAAAGCCTTCATCATCAGTAATAAGCTCCATGAGTAGTACGCCATCGAAACAGCCATAGGGCTTTGGTACGCGAACACCAGCATCATCTAAACGAAATAAAGCATCGACTTCAGCATTTTGCCAGGCTGACTCTTGCTCTACACGGCCAAATTTAGACCCCTTCTCCATCGCTCTAGCACGGCGGCTATTACGGCTCTTACGCCCCTCTCTATATTGAACTGCTTGCTTAAAGCTGCGTTGCTCTGCTTCTTTATATATTTTTGCACAACGGACATCGTCACCACATCGGACAACGAACACATCGGCTTCTTTGCCACTCATCAATGGACGAAGGACTTCATCTACTAAGCCTTCATTTACGAGAGGCTGGATACGTTTCGGAATTTTCATAGCGCCCTTATACCTTACTTAAGGCTGAGATGGAATATTAAACCCATTAATTGTTAAATATTATGCCACTAAAATTAAATCCCATCTGACAAAAAAATATTAATCGATCTAAAAATAAAAATATTACATAAGAAATTCAAATGCTAAATCATAAGCTTTACCAAGATCAACGGTTTTGGGCTTGATACCTTTAAACTCAGAGGCTTTTTTATCTGTCGCCCTAACTGTTGCAGCATGAACACTGTCAACTTTTACAGTAGCGAGCGCTAAAATAATACCTTCCATTAAAAAAGTTCCCGCCCCACCAGCAGCTTGACCTGATGTCGCTCTGCGATTGACCACTATCTGTTTAACATTATTTTCAGCACAGTAACGGCTAATAGCAGCACCGAACTGAACAACATCGCTCTGACTCGGGTTTTTAATCAATATGAGTTTATTGATGTTAGATACTACCAGCTCGTGATCTGTACGCGAACCAAGTAATGTGACCAGACGAACTTCATTGGCCTTTAAAAACATTCCCGTTACTGACATAAAATCAACTCACTCCCTATTGTCAAAAAAAGAGCCAGCTTAGCTGGCTCTTTTTACTATCTTACCATGGTAACTTACTGACCAGATGGTACAATTTTACTATCAAAAGATGAATCGAACACAATGCCATTAGGATTAACATCGATTCCCATTGTCATCTGCATGTCATCATTTGCCATCATCGACAACTCTTCAGGTACCTGCTCTCCGGCCATCTCAGCCAAGGCGATGAGAGGAGAGACCATCTTACCATAATTAGCAGAAAGAGAATAAATGCCATTATGACTTAGGGCTTCATTAGCAAGTTCATTCGCTTTAGCTTCTCCAGCGTCACCAGTAAAAACCACTAAATGATGACCTTTAATGGCCATTTGAGGCTTAATGCCATACTCTGCAGGCACTGGAAGTAGGTAAGAAAGATCAATCGCATCACCATTGTCATTTAGCTTTACATCCGCTAATTCCGGCACAAAAGGTTTCACCATATTAAATAACGAACTTGGATTATCTGCAGATAAGCTTATAAGCGCATCGACACTTTTTAGTGCCGGATTATCTTTATCATCGCTAAACTGGTAATCAATAAGTGAGACAGCAAGCCCTTTAACACCATTCGCCATCCCAGTAAACATACCTAACATTGCTGGACTTTGACCTGACATGCTTTCTTGTACCTGTTGTAATACTTGACATTGATACTTAGGTGCAGACATTTCATCCCATATTGAGGTTAGTGCAGGCACAAACTGGTTCAGCTCAATGCCTAACCCCATAGAAAATACCGAGTCGCTTCCATTGCGAATATAGTCAGGGATAAAGCCCCTCATCGATGAAAGTGCATCGAGCATTACCTGATTTTTACTCTCAATAATACTGGTCATGTTTATCTTGCTTTGCGTCTCACTAATAGACCCATTATTAGCGCCAAATACAGTACGCGGCCAATTAGTCGCAATCGCTGATAGCTCAGTGTGGCACTGCTCAGATCGGACCATAGCAAAAGGATCTTCCCCTTCTTGCTCAGCAAAAGCCGTCAATTGCCTTGCTAATTGATTGCCATCTTTAGTGGTTATGGCTTTTATCAATTCTTGATGATTGATATATCCTATGCTGTCTCCACTAAACCCATGTGTTTTGATGATATCTTCCACGATACCTGCATCCGCCAAAGAATGTGACACAGGTAAGAGCCCTAACGCTGTTTCTAAGGTACTTGGTTCGTTAAAAGAAGTATCAAATGTCACTGTCAATATGCCATCTGCAATCGCAAAAATGAGTGCAACACTGACATCTTCATCTTTATCAGTCAGCTTATAGGCACGATAATCTCGCCCCTTTACGCTTCGCTTATCATGCGTAAAGCCACTCTCTTTTTCAGCCTTATCCAACACGCTCCAGATCGCTTCAGGTTTTTCTACTTCAAGCTTAATGACAGGCAACATACCTAAAGTATAAAAGTAGCTATGTACTTTATCTGGAAGACCAAAGCTTGCAACAAACTCATCGCCACTTTTCATACTTTTCATATAAGTTTTCGCCAAACTCAACATAAACTTAGATCTAGCATCATCAGAGTTGTTCAACTCAGTAAACATATCATCGTTATAAGTTTGATAACCATCAGAAATAGAGTTGATATAAGCGTTAATAGGAAAAGGGGTTAATTGGCCTACAAAGAATGGCGTATCAGCAGGCACAGAGGCTAATATAGAATGACTGTCACTATTGGCTGTTTCACCTTGTTGGTTAGCCCAATAAGCACCTGCACCAGCCGCAACCACGGCGGCAGCAATTAATATCTTCTTCATTTATAAACTCCATTAACATTATTGTATCTAAGGTGTGCTTATGACCAAGTGACTTCAAGCTACTCATCTCAGGGCTTCCGTAGAATGGCTGAACAAGGCCGTAATTGAAAAAGAGGGAGTCACTTGTTGCACTTAAATTAACTTCAACCCAAAACAAAATTCTCAGGAAAACTCTCAGAATCAAGTCGCCACGTTTTTTGATATATACCCTAACATCTTCTCTAAAGGCATTTATGGGCTCAATGACTATATGAAGCCTATATTACCATTGAAAGTAGACCATGACATCGTTGCAAGCATGTAACTGATAGCGGCTCATACAGGGAACAATGGCACTTTAATTTGATTAAAAATTTAGAATAGTGCGTTTATTGTGCATCCCGACGATTACGGTCACTCAAAAATACAATCAAATCGAAAAGACACCTTGCTTGAAATAACCGATGTAGATACGGTTTTGATCTTCGATTTCAAGGCAAAGTGTCACAAAATCAAAATATGGACTTTATTCTAAGGCCAACTTTTTTATGGGGTTACGATATTAAACACCCCTTTTGGTTTGTCCAGTAGTCTAAAGAAGTTAACTAAATCTAGCTTACTCCCTTCAATAGTTAACTCATCTGAAAATAGCATGTCCTTAGCACCCGCACTGCCAATGATGATATCAATGAAGAGTTCATGACTAATGCTCAATGTGGCATTGGCATCAGCGGCTTTAGTCGCTTTACTATGATGCAATACCGAGTTTTTCAACTCTAAGACATAGTTTTCATTCAAATCTGTAAAATAAATATTCAATAATAACTCCTCACCAAAAGCATCAGGGCCTATCACTCGTGACGCCATGGATTGAAAGAAGTTATCTACCGGCGAGTGCAGTAAAACTTGTTTCATCGAAGCCAAATCCATGCCCTTATCGGGTGTACCATGGCGTAATTCATACGCTGCAGAAAGATAAACATCACGCCAAGGTGCCGATTCAGCTTGATATCCCAACTGATCATAAGTGTTGGCCAATAAGGTTTTAACCTGTTTATTTTCACTGTCTGCAAACACAGCATGATTTAACAGCTCAGCTGTCCAGCGGTAATCTCCTTTTATATAGGCAGCCTCAGCATGCTGCAACACAGCGTCGACCCCCCCAATTAGCTCAACATACTTAATCGCGGCATTTTCCTCTGGTAGCGGATCGAGATTAGCGGGATTCGCGTCATACCAGCCAAGATATGCTTGGTACACTGCTTTAGCATTATGCTTGACCGTACCGTAGTAGCCTCGAATAGAGAATGTGTTTGATAATGAGGGTGGAAGTATTAATTGCTCAGCAATTTCATTGGCCGTCAATCCAGCATTGAGCATACGTACAGATTGATCGTGAATATATTTATAGATATCTCGTTGCTTCTCAAGAAAATCATTAATCGCATCCTGTCCCCAAATAGGCCAATGATGACTACCAAAATATATCTTAGCCTCTTTTTGATGTGTTAACGCATCGTCAATTGAGCGGCTCCACTGCAGAGCATCCCTGACCTTCGCACCTCTTAGCGTATAAAGGTTGTGCATCGTTTTAGAGACCAATTCAGCACCACAATATGCCTGCTGCTCGGGTAGGTAAAAGGTAAACTCAGCAGGCGCTTCTGATCCGGACACGATTTGAAAATCAAATTGCACCCCATCAATAATGTGTGACTCATCGGTGGCGACCGAAATTGTCGGCGCTAAAATGCTAAAAGTACCAAAGGCTGGCTCTTTACCTAAACCTGAATCGATATGTCCCCGTTCACTTCGCGGTAAACGTTTGCCATACATATACATAGCACGGCGGGTCATGGCAGTGCCAGCCATAACATTTTCACTTGTTGCTTCATGCATAAACCCCGCTGGAGCGACGATATCAATTGTCGTTAATTTTGCTTCTGCTGCGGTCTTAAATAAACCTAATACGCCACCAAAGTGATCCATATGGCTATGAGTAAACACAATGGCAGATATGGGTTTTTCACCTAACTGTTGATTGACAAAATCAATAGCAGCACGAGCCGTTTCAGCCGTTGTCAGAGGGTCAACAATGATCCAACCACTTTTGCCCGCTATCAGTGTCATATTGGCCAGATCGAAACCACGGATCTGATAAATCCCCTTCGCCACTTCGAACAAACCTTGAATATTGTTAAGGCTGGCTTGGCGCCACAAACTTGGATTAACGCTCTTGGGTGACTCTCCTCCAATAAAGTCATATTCTGGCGTATTCCAGATCGTTCGTCCTGCAGGGGACGTAAGTTTCAAATCGGGAAGACTGGCAATAAAACCACGCTTAGCATCAATAAAATCTTGTTTATCATCAAATGGAAGCTGATTAAGTAACTGACGGTTCACCTCAATAGTGTGATCTGATGCTGACGAAAAACCGTGAGCATCTACAATAGAGACACCACCTTCAGTCGCAGATATCGAACTTTCTGGCGTACAAGCCACCAACAATAAGCTCACCGCACAGAGCAGAGAAAAACGACACTGAGTATCAAACTTTCTCTGTACCAATGTAAAACTAGCCTTACAATGTAGACTGGTACTGTTTGCAGTGGACAAACGTAAATTAAACATAAAAACAAACCTTAAAAACAATTAGCGAACTAAAGATGGTATAAATTAACATAAATAAGGTTGTCATTTCCCACTAACAGATTGTTAATGACTTACTGCAATAGATATATTTCATTTCACAAGCTCATTTTTGCCACCGACTTCCATAAACACCAATGTCACGCTCAATTCACATCAAAAAAATTACCCTTAACAAATGTTTTATAAACACATCCGCAGCGAGTTAACATTAGAAATTAAATGGCAACCAAAGTAACGATGCCCTCGCAAAGAAAATGCAATCATAAATAAGAAGTGTAATAATTAAGGCTTATCAACACGCGATATAAAGCTAATCGTTAAGGAGAAATGGATATGATGGCTTTACTCTTTTTTTTATATTTAATCACTATGCTTTTTGCATTAAAAGGCAAGCGAACGCTGTCTTGTTATAGCTTTATAATGTCGCTAATAGTGAGCCTGTTTTGGTTCTCACACCACGCCACAGATACATTAATGATTTTACTCTAGGGAGGCCAATATGACTGAATCACTTGCCCGTCAACTCAATGCACTCGGCGCAATTGCTATTTCTTTGGTCTTAGCATTTGCCTTTTATTCTCAATTCATCAATGCTGAGCTGCCTTGTCCATTATGCTTGCTACAGCGAGTCGGATTTATCGCCGTTTTATTTGGCTTGCTCTGTAATATTATTTACGGCCCAAGAAGTCTACATTATAGTTTTATGCTATTAGGAGCTCTGTTTGGCGCTGCTGTTGCATTAAGGCAAGTCGCTTTACATGTGATCCCCGGTACGCCATTTTACGGTGACCCTTTTTTATCATACCATTTCTATACTTGGGCCTTTATTAGCTTTTCACTGGTGATTTTAGGCACCAGTATCATGCTCTCATTTTCATCTCAGTACCAAGATGTTAAATATCTTTCACTTGCAAAAATGCCCTTGTTGAGTAAGTTTGCCGTGGTCATAACACTGGCAATCACATTACTCAATGTACTCAGTACATTTGCAGAATGTGGCCCGTTTGAATGTCCTGCAAATCCCGTCAGCTACTGGTTATTTAGCTAAGCTGAACTCCCAATCATAAATATTAGGTTAAGGACACATTCAATATAGTGAGGTGAGCACGTTTAAATGCTCATCTCATTCTCTTATCGTTTCTTTATCTGTTATGACGAGTCAAAAAATTACCTTTCAAACTGAAATAGACATTTTTTCAACAGCTGATTTAAATGAAATTTATCGACATCAGTTAAGGCTCCCATCAACTTATTTTGCGTCTCAACATGAGATTCTATGACCTTATCGATCAGAGTTAGCCCCGAGTCAGAGAGTGCAACAGATACGCTACGACGATCTTGTTTACTGTGTACTCTCACAATTAAAGCTTTAGATTCAAGCCTATCTAAGCGATGAGTCATCGCACCTGATGTTAACATCATAGAAGCAAGTAATGCTGAAGGAGTTAAGCAATAGTCACCACCAGAGCGACGCAATGTAGCCAATACATCGAACTCTCCAGCTTTTAATTCATGTTCGTTATGACAAACCGCGATTCCCTGCTCTAAGTGCTTAGATAATCGTGCTAATCGTCCCATTGAAGCCATTGATAAAGTGTCAAGTTGAGGTTTCTCTTTAGCCCATTGCTCAACGACATTATCGACGCTATCTAGACCCTCTGGTGTATGGTTAGGCATTATTATTTCATCTTCAATTAAAATCTTAATAAAAAGATACTTGATAAAAAGATACTTTACAATAACAAGTATCTGGCGCAGACTAAAAGTAACTTAACGCGAAGATACTTTACATAAGACATTAATGAATATTCTACTTGCCATGATCCCTGCTTTTTTCTGGGGTACCACATACGCTGTCAGCCAGTTTTCGTTAACTGATTGGCCTCCTTTATTATTGGGCGCACTACGTGCATTACCTGCTGGATTGCTGCTATTTGCTATTAAACCCACTTTTCTGAAAAAACAGGACTGGTGGGTATTATGTCGTCTTGGCGCCATTAATATTGCCGCTTTCTTTAGCTTTATTTTTATCATGGCCCAGACATTACCAGCTGCAATCTCAGGTGTGGGTATGCTCTGTGTTCCAGTTTTTGCCATGCTCTTTCATTGGGCTGTCAGCGGGGGTAAGCCTAATCCAGTGCAGGCTTTTTTTGCAGGTCTATTAATTGTACTGGCTTGGTTTTTATTTGATCCCAGCTCAATCTCTCTCAATCTTATAGGCTTACTCGCTATGCTAGCTGCCATAATGTGCATTATTATCGGCAGTCGCATCACTAAATCTTTAGGCGATCGCCTCCATTGGTGGACAATTTTAAGCTGGCAATTAATCATAGGTGGCAGCTTACTTTCAATAGCGGTTTTATGTCACTCTTTTTATTCACCGGCCGCTTACATAAAAGTAGTTGACGAATTCAGCCAAAATAATGCCGCCGGACTACTATGGATAATACTACTCAATACCGCCTTAGGTTACAGTCTGTATGTTTGGTTATTGCAAAGAATGAGCGTAGTAGACTTTACCTTTGGTGGAATAGCTAACCCAGTAGCAGGGATAGTTTCAGGCATGTTGCTATTAAATGAAGCTTTCACTCTCACTCAATATCTATTGATGGCAAGTATGATTTTAACCTCGCTGATGCCACAAATAATACTGATAATAAAAGAGAAAATGATTAAAAATAAATACGATACCTCAACAACAATGGGATAAATGACTTGCTTATGCACATATGACTTTCTAAACAATCATATGTGCATTGACCCTATTAACCTGAACTCAGGAATAGCGGATATCTTTTATAGCTTATTACTGAGATCTAGGGTTGAATAACACCACACACCAAGCGTGCACCTCCGCCACCTAATGCTTGGGGATGATCAGCATGATTATCACCGCCAGCATGTATCATTAACGCTCGGCCTGATAAATCAGTAAGCTTAATCCGAGGAGAAGATACTGGCTGTACAGCATTGCCATTCATATCCACGTACAAGGGAGGTAAATCGCCTAAATGATTATTGTTAGACCATGGATATCCATGTTGGCCTGTTTTAGTAGGATCATAATGCCCCCCCGCTGCGCCACCTAAAATTGTTTGATTATTTTTTTCTGAAGTCTCACACGATGGGTTTACATGTACATGAAACCCATGCAAACCTGCTGGTAAACCTGATAACTGTGGAGTAAAAACTACACCGTAGTCACTTTGTGCTATCAATATACGGCCAACTATTTCGCCTGAATTTAAATCTTTCATGTTAACAGAAAGATTTTCTGCACTAAGACCAGTTGACGCTAACAATAAAGTGGTAAGTAAAAGTTTATTCATCATAAAATACCCTGATTAGAATTGGTGTATTTATAACATGAAATAAAACCCAGCAAACATGATTAATAACGAACGTCCTAATCTAATTTTGAGATTAAGTAGGGTAATTTAAAAAGAGTAGAGCAGATTTAGCTATCACGTTAAATCGTTATCTATTTAGCACACAAGCTCACCCATGATTCATTAAGCAACACACACATCGCTTACTTCAGCATTAAATATAAAGCTTTTAATATCTGTATTGAAAGTTGTAATGATTGACAGTATCGAAATACTGACAGAAGACAAGCTAAAAATAAATTGAGTATCATTATTAGTCAGAGCACCCAAGCCACCACTAACGACTAAACCTATAGGTAATAGTGCACTACACATAGTCATTAAAAGACTCATCACTCGTCCACGAAGTTGCGTAGGGGTCTTTGTTTGAAACAATGTCATTGCTTGGAGATTAAATATACCGAAACTTAATCCAACGATAAACAAAGCAACAAATGAAAGGTAAGGTAAAAGACTGTAACTAAGTAACATTACACCACACGAAAGCAAAATCATGGCGCCAAACATTACAGCAGATCGCCGATGACCATCCACATTTATTCTTGCTGAAATCCAATACCCAAAAATACTACCAAACGCCATAGCTGCTAATAAAAATCCATACCATTGTGACCCTTCCAATAGTTGCTCTGTCACATAAAATGGTAAAAGCAACATAATAGGAGCAATGAAAAAATTGACAGAAGACGCAAAGAGCATGCTTTGAAACATACCTTTATTACCTTTAACATAATTAAGTCCATCGATTAGATGTGATTTATGTTGTTCATATCCAATTTTCCCATTGTCTTTTCTTTCAATAAATTTAGGATCATGTTTAATAAATGACTCACTAAAAGCAGATATAAAATAAGAAATAGCATCTAAAAAAAGTAACACTGGAGCACCTAATACACGATAAAGTACTCCCCCAATTGCTTGACCTACTATATTTGTACATTGAGTTGATGATTGAAAAAATGCAACTGTTTTAGAAAGCTTTTCAGTAGCAACAAGATCAGGAATAAATGCATCAATGGCAGGTTGAAAGAAAGCCTTCGATATTCCATTAATAAAAGATACTATCGTAAAAAGCACAACAATTAACGTCTGATTAGCATACTCGCTAAAAATCATTATAGATAAAAAAAGAACAGTCATACCCCGAATCAGATCAGTCACTATTATTATTTTTTTTCTTGAGAATTGGTCAGCGATGACACCAGCAATAGGGCCAAAAAATAAATTAGGTAATATAGATAATGTTAACATTAGACTCATCAATACCGATAAGCCTGTATTATCCATAAGCCAAAACATCATTACTATCAAATAAGCTTGAGTACCTAATTGACTGATTAATTGACCTTGCCATAATAGAAATATATTTTTATTCAATTAAAATCCTTTTTATAAAAAGTAATGGTAAGCCAAAACTTAATCGCTACTTAGCTGTGAAAAATGTAGACCTATTTTTGAATTGCACAGCAGCAAGAATACACCGTTTTACTTGAGCTGCATACTTCTGTGAAGTGTATTTTTAATTCAACTAGCACAGTGGCAAAATCGGCCCATTACTGAGCACTCAATAACGTCCACACTTGGCCTAATTAATGTGTATTTTTAGTATGTTAACCCCTTATCTTAACTGAATACTAAAGTCGTTATGCACACAGTAACCATCATGTTTAATAGACACTATATTGATAAAATCAGGAGCATTTACGAGGACGAAAGATCACACCATAAAAGTAAGGTGTGACAATGTCATACTAGGCTGAATAAAGAACAATTTTATTCTTTAGCAGCCGAGTTGTGTTTGAGGAAGTCCGTTCTCTCAATTTATAGCTGTAAATTTTTAGTTTGCGACAGAACCAATAACCAAAACAAGCTGACCCATAGACCGGCCAATGATTGTTCTATCTATCCAATAATCCCGAAAGAAAATACCAAGCTATGAAGTGTAGATATAAGTTCTGAATCAGCATGAGTTGTAATGAAACTTATGATCTGAGCTTTATCGTCGGCTAGCAATCCCAAAACCTGATCCTTGCCAGCACCGAGGAGTTCATGTCCTTCTTCTACAACATCAATAATACCCCTACAGTCTGGGTGATATGGATATACCCTACAATCAACTTCGTTTGCAAACATAGTAAAACGCCTTCAATTTTTGTTAAATGATTTTAGATCGCTATTTGTGAAGGACCAATAGATATCTTCACACCCAAGTGCTGAGACTTCACAAGGAGGGGCGACTCCCACCCCAAGAAAGCAACATATTTTTTATGAATATACACTTAAAATAGTGAAGCACAACACTAAAGAATGATAAAACCTTATAATTGTACACATTTAGTTCTCATTACAGATTTAACCTAATACGACTTCACATCTCTACTTTGGAGAGTGATGGGACATTACTATCTTGCTTTAACAAGGAGCCGTTTTACGATATTTATCTCTGCTATGAATTGCCTGAAAAATGATTGAACGCAGAGCAAAGATACATCCATTGGCTAAGATGATTTTGGACAAAAATGAGTTAATTTGTCGGATAACAAGTTTTAAATATCTTTTGGTTGGGTTCATTGGGCAGGTTGGGTGTTTGATTGGCTTATTGATGGCCAAAGTTTCAAATTTTATTAATCACCTGCCGTGGGCCTATGTGTAGACACTTCTGCGAGACGCTGTGAAGCCATCCATGGCCGCTTTACGGTTTCATCCTTGAAACCGAAACTCACAGCCGTATCTACACCTTTGTTAAAAGCAAAGCCTTGTTTCTTCGATTGAGATTTTATGATTGCTAACGCGGTTTTGGACAAAAATGGGTTAACTTGTCGGATAACAAGTTTTAAATATCTTTTTAGCTTGGGTTCATTGGGCAGGTTTAGTGTTTGATTGGCTTATTGATGAACCAAAGCATCATTGGTGTTTATTGCTTGCAGCAGGCTTATGTGTAAACACTTCTGTGACACGCCGCAAGCACAATCCATGTGGACTCTACCGTGGCATCCTTGCCACGGAAGGTCACAGCCGGGTTCACACCTCTGTAAAAGCAAAGCATGGTTTCTTCGATTTTGATTCTTGGTTGCTAACACTATTATGGACAGAAATCGTTTATGGCTTGGACTCTAGCCGATGACTCTTTGATTAGGAAATATATGGCAATCGTATGCTCGATAACGTCGCGCTCTACGACAAATTTGTCCAATCTTGTTAACCATCGACCTCAGGCTTTTCCCTCTTTGATTTAGCGAATTTATTCAAACCCACCTCTATCAACCAACCATCCAGTTCTTCATCAACGACATTAATATTTCTCCTGAGCGCGTTGATTACTGTCCCTATCTCATAACTAGACCTTATTTGTCCGTTTTCGCTGCATGCCTTAATTATTTGTTGTATTTGATCTTTGCTGTAATCACCTACATACCTTATGACTGTTAAGGCAAAGTCATTTGCTTGTTCAAAGTTCAGTGATTCCGAATATAACTCAATAATTCGATCACTTACTTGTAGAGGTGGTCTATAAAAGGAGGAATTACTTAATTCTACGATAGTAGTCTCCTGTAATCGCTTTTCTGCGGTTTTTTGCAAATCTGAAATTGACAAAAATAGACCTATATTTTCGAGTTGATCCTCAGGCAAAAATTCAACATAGGATTGAAATTTTTGCTGGAGGTCAACATCCAAGTATGACCAAATATCTTCAAAAAAACTAATTAAGAGGGTAATTCGATCAATATGTTGATCTCCTAAGGGCCGAACTATGTTTGATAATTTTAGTCCTAGAGTGCTTCTATATATCTGCCTATGAATTATATCTATAGCATTAAGGGCTGCTGAGATTCGGAGTATTTCCTTGGTATCCTCAGCGTCATTTATCAGCTTTTTCAAAAGCACAACAACGAAATTTCGTATGAGGCTCTCTCTCGCTTTCTTTAGCGGGCTGTTTTCAAATGCAATAACAGCTTTTTTGATATCTATTGGAAAATACTCTGATTCAACTTCTGAGGTTAAAGAATCTAGTGCATATTTACCTTGAGCGGGCGGATATTGAAGTAAATGCTCCACGGCTGACCTTATGTGCATTCTTGCCAGCTCAGCGGATGGATTGAAAACCTCGCCATCTGCTGTCATCGATGGATGAGCACATCTATTTCTATCTTCTTGTAATCGATCTAAGTCGATAAACTCTACAGGTGATATTAATTCAAATTTATCTCTACAAACGGCTATGATCTCTCTTTCAAACTTTAAGGAGTTTGCAATATCGCCGATTCTTCTCGCCTTTTCAAAGTTTTCAATCTGTTTTTTAGCTTCTTGATCCCCAGCAAGTGATAACTCTTTTAATTTATCTAAGATATCAAAAGACACTGCAATCCATGTTGATACGATTGCAGATCGAAAAGCGCCTGCTTTATAGCAGATAACAGATTCTCTTATATAATTCTTAGCCTTTTGATCTCGACATTTTAAAACAAGTTCATCAAGATCTGATAATGGAGATGCCATTTCATCCTCCTAGGTGGTTTACGTCTTAGTATTTGTGCGTTGCGCGTTTATCACTTGTCTCGTATCACCTGTGAAACGAGCAAACGAAAGCTTTTATGACGTTGACATTACAACACCTCTATTTAGGTGGCCAAATTAACTATGCCACTTCAAGGCGTTCATTGACCGTTTTGTTAGGCTTTTATTGCGATTAACCTTTGAGCTTCACTTAATGCACTTTTTAGTGAATCAACTTCTTTGGGTTTTTGCTCCGCGCTAGCCGGGGCATATATTTCAAGGCCCATTAACCCGCCAGAAACAGTTTTGGTAAGTACTTCTATGTCTATACCCTTATTATGTGCTTCGACGAGAACTCCAGTAAGTGCGTTCATGTTGCTTCCTTTTAAACAGTAGTATTAAAAAATAAAAGGCAGGACAGGAATATTTTTTATCTTTTATGCGATCCACCCTTATTCAAAATCACATTCAACCTAGAAGTGCTGCAAAGATTTCAGTTAGCTACCGTCTTGGATTATCATTGTCCAAGTTTTTATTTAATTATTTTTAACATATCCTCGTGGTTAGAATATGTCCATAAGCCTTATGGACTGTCTTAAGCATTCTGCTAGATAAATCACAAATAAAGTTCAATCGAAGAGACTCGTTTGCTTGAAATAACGGGAAAGAGATGGGACCGGCATAACGTTATAGACTACACAAAAGCCTTTTAGCATTAGCTTTTCTATAGCCAAAGCTTTACTTGCCCCATTTACCTTTTGAATTACGAAACGGATAAAGGGGCACAAACGATTTAGAAAACGAACAACCACAAACGAACAATTAAGCTCAATCGAAGAGACACGCTTGCTTGAAATAACGGGTGTAGATACGGCTGTGAGCTTCCAAAACAAGGACGTTTTGGCAGAGCCCACACGGAAGTGCTTGCGGCGTCTCACAGAAGTATCTGCACTTAAGCCTGCGGCAGGCAATAGGTAGCAATGTAAGTGAAGTTTTTAAACACATTTCCAAATACCAACTCAGCCGGAAGCTCACAAAAAATGTAATCAATCTTCATTCGAAGGCTAGATGATTTTGGGGCAAAAATACTTTAGAGTAACGACTCACATCATCATATAAATGTTCATTACTATCTTGCTTTAACAAGAAAAGTGTTTCATATCTAATACTTCTTGGATTCAACTCATAAGTGAACCTGAATAAGTAACAGAAGATAAGAGATCAGCTCGCTATATGCTAATCACTTTTTCTCCAGCAAGAAAGCGATGATAAAAACATACAGTCAGAGCCAAATCGAAGAGTAACGTTTACTTTACGAGCAGGTATAAATACGGCTACAAAGAGGATAATTTAATGACGTTACAGCCCAATTCCCCAATGGTCACGACAACATGGCTCGAACAACATTTAGATAATAAAGAACTGATCCTATTAGATGCCAGTATGAGTAAGATTGTCGGTAAAAAACCACTCCTCTATGAGACCTTTAGCTGCATTTGTGGAGCACAGAAGCTAGATCTTGAAAATGAACTTTGTGATCTGACATCGTCTCAAAACAACGCATTTCCTACAGCAGATCAATTTGTCAATATTATCTCTGAATTAGGAATTACTCAGAAAAGCTTAGTGGTTATTTATGATAATCAAGGTATTTACTCATCACCAAGAGCATGGTGGATTTTCAAGACTATGGGGTTTGGTCATGTTTATGTACTCGACGGTGGATTACCCCAATGGTTAGCTGAAGGCAGAGCAACAACAAATCGTTTTTTACCTGTTGCTACTCCAGCTTTATCTTTAAGGCATGCAAACAAAAGTCAGGTAAAAATGCAGCATGCATGGGTGTGTGATTCAGCCTATTTACTTGATCAATTGACTAATGATCAAATAAATATTTTCGATGCCCGTGGAGCGGAGCGTTTTTTAGGGCAGTCTTCTGAGCCTAGGAAAGGTGTACGTTGTGGGCATATTCCCAATTCCATTAACCTACCTTTCTCTCAAGTTTTACAAGGACACCGCCTAAAAACGACGGAGGAATTGAAACACATTTTTATCAGGTTAATCAAAGAGCAAGATGTTCAGCGTATATTTAGTTGCGGCTCTGGGATCACCGCCTGTATTTTAATCTTAGCCTCTGTTGAGTCTGGTTATCATCACAATGTACTCTACGACGGTTCTTGGGCCGAATGGGGTAGTGATCATACACTGCCAGTAGAGTGGTAAGAAAAGTCACTCACTTTGTAAAACCGAATGCCCCTTAAATATCGGCTGGTTTATGGCTTTGACCATCACCATAAAACCATCACCATGGCATAAATAAAAAATGAAGAAATAGGTGATTTCCTCCTAAAATGTTATTATTACTCTAGTGTTTTTTAGAGAATTTTTTTATGAATATAGTCGGTGACTCAGAACATTTTAAACAGCCCTTTGATCATGATGAAGATTATGTCAGTAGAGCCGAAGCCAAACGTGAAATAGCCGTTTACCAAGAACTGGGGGTGAAACTTGTTTCACTCAGTAAAAGTCAGTTAATCAAATTAGAACTTGATGAACTGATATATGACAATGTACTAAAAACTAAAATAATAAAAATCAATACTGAGGCGTACCGTCGCCAATTACAGTTTATTGGTAAATTAATGCGCAATATTGATATCGAAGCGTTACAACTAGAAATCAAAAACGTATTAAATCAAAACAGTAATGAAAGTGCTAAGCAAAACGTCGCTGAAAAGCTAAAAGATCAATTGCTTACAGAAGGTGATAGCGCAGTTCAAGCGCTAGTTGAAAAATACCCTGTTTTAGAAAGACAAAAGTTGCGCCAACTTATTCGTCAATCTAACAAGGAATTGGCAAAAACACCTGACCAAGCCTCTAAAGCTGCAGTAGAGCTGGTAAAGTATTTACGTACAGAAATCGCTGAATAATTTATTTTTTGTCACAAAATTCTTGAAATAAGACCTATACTCTAATACTTACATGAGTTTACGTCACAAGGATGTTGCTGATGCGACTGATAAAAACGGCTCTTGCTCTCCCTATTACCCTTATCGCCCTTAGTTTTCTTGGGGGCTGTAACGGTTCTTCAGATGATACCAGCTGTGAAGAAACTACGGGAGAATATGCCATATCGCTAAGTTATAAAAACCTAGTTAATGGCCAATGTACCGACACAACCAGTGCTCTTAGTTTTCCAAGCAATGTGAGTATCTGTGCTGTAGCCAAGTTAACTCAAGGTGGCAGATCACGCTGTGGCGGCTTAATCAATTTCAGTGCCAGTCTAGGCACAATATCTCCGACAACGAAACTCACTAATTCAAGCGGTCTTGCCGAAGTCATTCTTGCCCCAGATGCTGACACTCAAGGTGCTGGGACCGTAACAGCAGAATTCGATACTCAAGCTGATGAGAATAATCTTATTACCGCCAACCGTAATTATGAATTTGTTGATAGTGGCGGAACATCCTCTACAAATGTTGCTAAAATCAGTGCAAGTATCCAGCTAGGTGCAATCACAGTCACCCAATTTAAAGTGGATGAAACCGTGCAACTCCAAGCACAATTTTTAGACGCATCAAGCATCGGAATAGCAGGACAACTCACGACATTTACTGCAGGCAGCGCCACACTCACCCCTGATACTGCACTGACTAATGAACAAGGCATAGCTCAGATCAGCTTTACCCCCACAGAGAGCGAACTTGGGGCAACGAATCTTAATGTTGCACTGACATATCAAGGTCAAAGCTTTCAAAGTAACAGCCTATATGAGGTACTGTCTATCGATGCTATAGGTGGTGATGGCGTACTAAAATTGGGTCACTTCGGTGAAGATAATCAATTTATCGAAGGTCAATTAGCCACCACACTTGCACTAACAGATGGCAAGTACATCATCAGTGCAGGAGGTAATTTAGGTGTCACAGCAACACTCATCAGTCAAGCTAACGATGGGACAATCACTCGAGTTCAAACACCTTCATCCATCAGCTTTAGTTCTGATTGTGTCAGCAGTAGTAATGCCAGTATCGACACTCCAGTGACAACACTTTCTGGAGACGCGAGATCGACATTCCAAGATACCAGCTGTAGTGGCAATAGTGAACGGGATGACATCATTAGTGCAAGCACCTTAGCGGGAAACCAAACATTGACCGCCAACCTTCTTTTCACCTTAGAGCGCCAAACACTGGCTAATATCAGCTTTGTCTCTGCCGAACCGACCAATATCCGCATTAAAGGTGCTGGTGGCACTGACAGCACAGAATCTTCACTCGTGACGTTTAAAGTCACCAGTGCCAATGGTCAACCGACAGCGCAACAAGAGGTCAATTTTAGCTTGGACACAGTCGTTGGCGGTCTGAGCTTCGCCAATGGCCTTAGCACAGCAGAAGGACTAACCAATTCAGCAGGGATTGTGAGTGTACGGATACTTTCAAGTACCGTCCCAACTCCAGTACGCGTGGTGGCTTCAGCAAAAGATAGCAGTACTAATAAAACGATCACAACCCAGTCTGAACTACTCACTGTCAATACGGGTTTGCCACAACAGTTAGGATTTAGTATATCGAGTGCAATGTTTAATCCTGAAGCTAATGACTCTAATGGTGAAACAACTTCTATCACTGCCTATGCATCAGATAACTTTGGTAACCCAGCACCCGATGACACTGTCGTGCAATTCACCGCTGAAGGAGGTCAAATTGAATCTAATTGCACCATGGTCAACGGCATGTGTTCTGTGGTTTGGACATCCGCTAATCCAAGGGTTACAGATCACCGTATCACTATCCTTGCTTATGCATTAGGCCATGAGACCTTTTTTGATACGAATGGCAATAATATTTTTGATGAGAGCGATGGTGCCGCCGTCGATGCTTGTTTAACGGTTAACGGTATACTACAAACATGCAGTGGGAATGGTATGGATATAGAAACCTATGTTGCTAATGGTTTTAACGATTTACCTGACGCTTTCCGCGATGACAATGAAAACTTTACCTTTGATGCAGGTGAGAGATACTTCAATACACAAGCAAACACAACCTACGGCTCACGCGACTCACTATTTAACGGACCACAGTGTGAAGGTAGTCTATGTGGCAAAGATCAGGCTAATAAAATCTATATTCGTAAAGCATTAGTCATGGTGATGTCAGGTTCAACCGCACGTTTTATTATTAAACAAGGCAATACTAAAGTGTTTGATAGCACTGATGGTACAAACATAACGCTCAGCGCCATTGCTGCAGGGGCGTCCTCTGGGTTTAGTGTACAGTTTTTCGATAGTGCAGGTCAGATCATGCCTGCAAATTCAAATCTGAGTGTATCGATTAATAACGGTACATTAGATTTTTCACCTTATTCGGTGAAAAACACCATCAGTGGTAAGAGCGATTGCCTTGCCAACATATCTGACACCTGTGGTAGCACAACTGTCTTTACCTTAACCAATAATATCGACCCGACAAGTACTGGAGAACCATCACAGGCAAGCAACATCACCATTGAGTTAATCACGCCAAATGAGGTTAAATCAAGCGTGGTACTCACTGTTGAATTAACCGGTACTTGATACCTGAATTTATGATTTTGGCGGTTTATTTCAGTTTTTTGGACACACCATAAACTGCCAATAAAAAGAAAAAGACAAACAAACCCCATAACTGCAACCATTTAGGCATAATGCTGGCCCATGATGCCCCCATTTGATTGAGTTCTAACATTCCCATAATAGCCGGAACAGCTGGGATCACCTGCGAGATCCAGATCAAAGGTTGTGGGATCAATGCTAATGGCCAAATAAAGCCTGATACAAACATGATAGGCATAGAAGCCAATAACAACACTTGGGTTGGCAAGTCCCTACGCATGAACAAGCAGCTCAATGCAACCCCACCTGCGCAGCTTGCAAGTAAAAAAGGTAGCAGAAATAGTGACACTAGACTTAAGCTTGCCTGAATACTCACCTGATACCAATAAAAACAGTAACCAATATAAAAACTAGTAAAAACTAAGTAGATCAACATAAAAGCCGTCATGCGGCCACAAATAAGCAGTAAGGGAGAACATTGATTCCAATAACCCAGCTTAGCCCACTGACCAGCCCCTAATATCCCCATACCAATGAGTAACGTTTGATGTAAGATCAATAAAAAAAGTCCAGGCACCACATAAGGGGTATAACCAAGGCTTAGGTTAAATGCTGGGACACTGTTTATCTTAACTGAATTGAGGTTCTTAGCCGCCTGTTGAGGAGCCTCACCTTTAGCTAGCATGCCAAGTAGCTGTACGTGTTTACCCGCATCCATCCCTGCTGCCACTAAACCTTCAGCTATAGACGCATAGATCAGAAAATAGCTGGCATCACCACCATAACTTAACGTCACGCCCTTGCCTTGTAGCAGATCTCGCCTAAAACCTGCCGGGATCACCAGCAATCCATGAGCACGCCCAGACTGGATCCAAGTTTTGGCTTCAAGTAGGCTACCAACTTGGCCAATAACACTCATTTTTGCACTCGCATCAGCATGACGGATTAAACGGCGGCTTAATGAGGAATGATCCAAATCAACCACCACCAATTGTTGCTCGGTCGGTACTTGATGCAGGTATGGCAGAGGATAAAGGATAGCATAAAAAAGCACGCCTCCAAATAACGTCACGGCAATGGCTTTATCTGCCACGATGGCCTTTAACTCTAACAGCACAAGTTGCCAGAAACTCATATGCTGGTGGCTCATGATCATCTGCTCACCATTATCAGTCATCCAATCGTTCCCCCAAAAGCGATTGAGTTTCAGATCCAATCTCAATACGACGAGATAAAATAATCAGCACTGGAATAATCAATACAAACCCCCAATAGCTGGTGAGCTGCAGGGCAATAGTCTGCCAAGAAGATCCATAACTAATAATGCTAACATGCGAGTCTATATAGTGACTCGATGGCATCATTAAACGCCACCACTGGGCGACTAAAGGCATCTCGTGCACCGGAAAAGTGATCCCCATAAAAGCAAATGCTGGGGCAAACATCGCCGTTCCAAAACTGACCATACGAGCACTATCTCGCATCATAAAAAAACACCAAAAGCACCAATAACCACACCGCCAATAACATCACTATCTGGGCTAGGATTAATAGGGCTAAATTACCCGCTGCAGGTAATGCAAGATACTGATATAAAAGTACTAAAATAAAGCCACCATGCATTAATAGTATTGGTGTAAGTACCATTATTTTTGCCCAAACTCGCAGCCAGATAACCTGACCTGAAATAAAATGACCTTCAGGTGTCAATTCTCGGCTCAAACTATTAGAGAAGATCAACATGGCCAGCAACTGCCACAAAGCCACCAATACCGCAGGCACAAGAAAGCCGACATAATTATTGTTACGATTAAATAATGCCGTTGTCTGACTGGTAACTGGGCTCAGTTGCACTGCGACATGAGATTTAGGCACACCTTGAAGTAGCTGTTTAATACCAGCAACCTTAAGTAACCCCGCTCCCAAAGTGAGTTGTATTTGACTTGATAATAACTTACCCACCAGTAAAAACTGACTATTGTAACGAATGTCGATACTTGGGCTGTGACCTGTCAATAGGTCACGTTTAAAATCAGCAGGAAAAACGATGATCCCATAAACATCTGACTGTTTCATTGCGTTTACCGCTGACGCGAGATCCATATAACCTCGCGGTTCAATAACAGGGTTGGCCTGTAATTGCCGAGTTAACATACGGCTCAATTGACTATTGTCGTGATCAACCACTGCTACGGGTAATTGCCTTGGTAACCCAGCACTAAACAACCACCATAAACACAGCATGCTTAAAATAGGCAGATAACTGACCAAAGCCAATTGCCAAGGTGAATGCCACAGCGAACGTAATTCACATCGAATGGAAGCGATTAAATGGGTCATGGTAAACCTGAATACTTAGCGGGTAAACAACACGGACATGCCGACGCGCAGATTCTCTATTTCACTCTCAGGTTTAAGCTCTACCTCAAAGGTACGCATATCAAAATCGTGACCACTTTCTGTCGATCGCCAAGTCGCAAACTCTCCCATCACACTCACGTGAGTAACAACAAACTCAACGTCACGCTTAAGCGAAGGCAAGGTCAACATTAATTTACTCCCTTTAGAAAACTGATTAAGTTGATCTTCACGTACTTGAAATACAGCCCAAGCATCGGTCATATCAATCAAGCTAACCACAGGAAAACCACTCGGCGCCAGCTCACCTTGTTGCAATAAGACTTCACTTATCTCACCAGATTTAGGCGATCTCATCTGACTGTCAGCCAAGATAGCATTGACTTCATTAACCGCACCTTCTGCCATACGCGCATTGCCCGCTGCTGCAGCTTTAGTTTCAGAACGCGCGCCCTCTTGCGCCATCTGATACATCGCCAGTGCAGCTTGCTCAGTGTATTTAGCAGCTTGCCACTGTGTAAACGCCTCATCGCGCTTTTGTCTCGCAACAACCCCTTCGTCAAACAGGTTTTCGACCCTACGATAAGTGGTCTGATATAAGTTAGTTGCAGCTTTGGCCTTTAACCATTGTTCTTTAGATGCTGTGATTTGCTGCTTACGTGCTCCCGTATCAGCTTCAAGTTGCAGTGCTTTGGCAGCATCGCGCCCTCCTTCAGCTTGCATTAATTTCGCATCGAGCTCAGGGCTGTGAATAGCAAACAACAAATCGCCCTGTTTAACCACATCGCCACGACGCACTAAAACCTGTTCGATCCGGCCTGGCACCTTTGAAGAGACGTTATATTCTCGGGCCTCAATTTGCCCCTGTAAAATGTGCGCTTTAGGGCTATAGGCTAACTTTAAACCATAACCTAACACCAGCACTAGCGCCAAGAGTGCAACCATGGCGAGCAAACGATTAGCGCGCATTCATATCTCCAAAATATTGATAATAGATAATTTTAATTACATTACAACTGATTAGTTCGACCGATAAAGTCATCTAGCTGACCACTGATAGCCATCAGACGTGCGTAAGATTGAATATAGCGGTATTTCGCACCCAGTTGCTGTGTCTTGACGGCACTGAGCTTTAATTCAGCATCCACTCTGTCTATCGAAGTAGACAAACCTTGGTTAAATGCTATCTCACGCAAACGTAAGTTTTCTTCGGCTAGGGTCAATGAAGTATCCAATGCAAGCACCTCTTCTTGTGCTTGCAAAAGTTGACGGTAGCTTTGATCTAACAGCAAACTGAGATCTTGCTGCGTTTGCGCCTTAGTATATCGAGCTTGTAACAAGGCGCTTTTAGCCGCTTCCACTTTACCACTGCGACCCTCTCTGCTGAGCAGAGGAACCTTAACACCTAAGCCTACCATCCAATCAGGCTCAACCTGGGAGAACAAGCTGTCATCTTCATACAAGGTATAATTACCGTAGAGAAAGACACTGGGTTGATAACGCCCCTTCTCTACATCAATTAAGCCTGTGGCTTGATCTTCTTTCGCTTCGAGTAATTTCAGTGCTGGGTGCTGAGTCATCGTCAACTGACTTAATCTAGGCAAAGAGGGTTGATTTTGTAGCATAAATAACTGAGATGAGGGGATGATACTTTGTTGATGTAGCATCCGCGATAAAGCAATCATTGCCATCTCATGCTGACGCTTAGCACTACCAGCACTGACCCGCGCATTTTCAAGCGCGACTTGTGCATTTAGCCGCTCAACCTTCGCTATCTGGCCTTGCTCTTCCAACTTAAGCGCATGATCGGCATGTTTAGTCAAAGAAGCAACAAGCTGCAACTGAGTTTGCATCAGCGTCTCTGTCACAGAGACAGCGTAATACCTGTCCACCAATAAATTAAAAAGATCACGTATGACCAATTGAAACTGCTGCTCTTTTTCAGCCACGAGCGCAGCATGTATTCCTTGAGCTGCAGTGATCTTCCCCCCAGTATAGATTGGCCACATGGCTTGCAAACTGGCACGAAAAATATCTTGTTCGGTAAAGGGGGTCACAAACATTGAACTTGGAATACTCGCTAACGCGCCGCCCAATGCCGGGGGTAAACTCTCAGATCCCAGTGAAGCGAGAGGGTTAAGATCACGTAAATCTAGCTCAATTGGTTTTTCGAGATGGGTATAGCTCCCTTTGATATCTACAGAAGGCAGACCAAGATCTTCTCCCGCCTTTTGCTCAGCCTGAGCGCGTAAAACCTCTTGAGATTCAGCCTGGAGTTTATCGCTGACAGTTAACAACTGCTGCCATGCGTTATCAAACGTCATTGGCTGGGCTGAAGATGTACCAACGGCTAACAGTAAAGACCAACAAACGAAGTGGGGGAATTTCATCTATACCTCAAAGCCCATGTATATCAAGTTGGCTCACCACGGCGAGCCAACTTTAAATAAAAGAAGTCAATTGCATCAATAGAATGTAGAGTAGATACTCTAATTTAGCAGGCGATGATAACATTCTATTGTATTAGCAGCTAGAGACTTTACTTCATGGGTGCAATAGTCGTTTTACGCTGTCCCACCGACGGTTAAATTATCGACCTTAAGCGTCGGCTGACCGACCCCAACAGGCACACTCTGGCCATCTTTACCGCAAACGCCTACGCCTTTATCAAGGGCGAGATCGTTACCCACCATTGAAATTTGTTTCATCGCTTCAGGGCCATTACCAATTAGTGTTGCCCCCTTAATCGCTTTCGTGACTTCACCGTTCTCAATCAAATAAGCTTCAGAAGCTGAAAAAACAAACTTACCTGACGTAATATCAACTTGGCCGCCACCAAAGTTAGGCGCATATATGCCATTTTTAACTGATTTAATGATTTCAGCTGGATCTGATTCACCCGCTTCCATATAGGTATTCGTCATGCGCGGCATAGGCAAGTGTGCATAAGATTCTCGACGGCCATTACCCGTTGATTGCTCACCCATTAAGCGAGCATTGAGTTTATCTTGCATATAACCTTTTAAGATTCCATCTTGGATAAGTACTGTCTTCTGCGTGATAACGCCCTCATCATCGATACTTAATGAACCACGGCGGTTTGGCATGTTGCCATCATCAACGACACTGACTAATTTAGACGCGACCTGTTGGCCCACTAGGCCACTAAATGCACTGCTGCCCTTGCGATTAAAATCCCCTTCCAATCCATGACCGACAGCTTCGTGTAGCAAAACACCTGGCCAGCCAGCACCCAGTACCACAGGCATCAATCCTGCAGGGGCATCGATTGCACTTAAGTTAACTGACGCTTGGCGCACCGCCTCACGAGCAAATGAGAAACACACTGGTAAGCCAGTGTCATCGGTTGCCATCAAAATATCATAGCCATGACGCCCGCCACCGCCGCTTGAACCACGTTCACGTTGGTCCTTTTCTTCTAAAATAACACTGCAATTAAACCGTACTAAAGGACGTATATCTGCCGCTAATGTGCCATCACTTGCCGCGACTAAAATTTCTTCATGCACACCCGAAATACTCACAACAACCTGAATAATACGGCTATCAAGACTCCGAATATACGCATCAGCCTCTTTCAGCAGAGCAATTTTCTTTACTTCTTCCATCGCTGCAATAGGATCTGAACTTTGATAAAGCGCGTGAACATCTTGGCGTTTCCACGCCTGCACACTACTACTTCCACCTGATGAGGCAATACTGCGAGCAGCCTCAGCAGAGGCCATAAGTGCAGATGGAGTGATTTCATCAGCATAAGCAAATCCGGTTTTTTCACCCGTGATAGCTCTAACGCCAACCCCTCGCTCGATATGAAAACTGCCCTCTTTAACTATCCCATCTTCTAACACCCAAGACTCATGACGACTGCCTTGAAAGTAAAGATCGGAAAAGTCGACATTGTGCTGGTGAATAATATTCAGGTAACCCTGTAGATCACTCAGTGACTGTCCATCTTGCAATAGGCTCTGTTCAACTTGAGTTAACAATGGCATTAATGATTTCTCTCTTTTGACTTAGTTTTTTATAAGATGCAAGGGGTTACCCCTTCACGTCTTTGTGTTGTAGGCTTGGCGTTGAAAATCGGTTATGTGTCGATACCGGTATCTCTTGACGAATTTTTTGCTGTTCCGTCTTATCTAGCTTAGCTTGCACCCAACCACACCCATCCATTTTTTGCGCTGTAATGCTTCCCCAAGGATCGACAATCATACTCTGTCCCCAGGTCTCGCGGCTACCTTGATTGTGTTTGCCCCACTGAGCGGCAGCTAAAATAAAACATTGAGTTTCAATGGCTCTTGCTTGGATAAGTGGTTGCCAATGCGCTGCACCTGTCACCTTAGTAAAAGCAGCGGGCAAGGCAATGAGTTCGGCACCGGCTAACCTCATTGCTCTAAAAAGATCAGGAAAACGAATGTCATAACAAACAGCTAACCCTAATTTACCGAAAGGGGTATCTATGACACTGATCCTTTCGCCAGGACAGAAAGTATCGCTCTCTCTATATCGCTTGGTACCATCGGCAACATCCACATCAAATAAATGTAATTTATCATATTCGCCTAAAATATCACCTTTATTATCAAATAAGTAGGTTCTACTATAGACACGACCATCTTCTGAGCGAACAGGTATCGTTCCAGCGACAAGATAGATGTCATATTTAGCAGCAAGCTCAGACATGGCTTTTTCTAGTGGCCTTGTCCCTAAAATAGGATCGCCAGCATATTCCAGCTGTTGACTCTCATGACCACCAAAAAGCAAACAACATTCGGGTAACACAATTAACTGTGGCTCGCCAGAATTGCGAGGAAGAAGAGTAAGCTGCGCATCTATGTATGCAAGATTTGCCGATACATCGTGACTACTTTGGCATTGTAATAGACTGATCTGCATCTTTAACTTCCTTTTTGATATTGTCCTTAAAAACAGGGATTTCTTCGACATTTGACTTGGGCAATTCGACACCTGAATTCGGTGATGATTGTTCAATGCTGTCTAATTCTAGTTTGTCGTCGCTATTTTGTGATTTTTTGTCTGTCATATCAACAGGCTCTTTATTGACCTTTGCTAGCACAGATTCAGGGATAACGATCTCCTTACTCTTACGCGCTAACTCCTCAAGTTTAGGCGCTGACATTGTGCCTGTTAACCGGAACCTAAGCTCAGTGATCACCTCTATCACAGGCTCAAGTACCTTAGTTAACGCAAAGGCGCCTAGCCCAAAAGTCCAACCACCAGTGGTGAGTAATACCACGGTCGGAACACTGGAGGCCAATTGAGGTACAAAACGAATATCGTAATGTAAACTTTCAGTCATTAAGTCGGTATACCCACGCACTTTCATGTTACCTGCAACGGCATCCATCTCTGTATTGTGGGTTTTTATCACGCCATGATCAATATCCAACGTGCCAGTAAAAGTATCGAAATAGAGGCCTTTACCAAACACATCCGAAAAATCCAAGGACAGTTTTCTCAACAAGGAATCAAGACTAAATAGTGAAAATAATCTCGCTCCTTTATCACTGACCTCTGAAAGATGTCCTTTACCTAATTTAAAATCAATTAATCCATTTAAGGAGCCTAAAGAAAATGCATAAGGGCCCCCTTGCCATGAAACCTTACCATTAATGGCTAAGGGGGCATCTTTTAACCCAGGATCCATACCAAGAATGGCAGATAGGTCGTCAAACTTAGCCGCATCGAGTTTCACATTAAATTCAGTTACATTTTCATTGCCGCTATTATTCCACGTACCATTACCAACAAATGTCACCGATGGAGTCGTCAAAGAAACGGTTTGGATGTGATAATTATCATCTTGTGGTGTGCCTTGTAATACTAAATGACCTAACGGCTTACCATACAAGCTAAACTCATCAACATCTATGGCTAAGGGGGGCAAGTTTTTCAGCACAGTGTTTGACTTAAATACGGCATTTTCCGGTTTCTTAATAACAGGGGAAAGGTGAAGTTTAGACGCCACCAGTTTTAGCCCCTGAGTCGACCAATCAGGATAAAAGTCAACACGACCATCAAATTCATCCGATTCAGCTTCAAAACGCCAAACACTGTCAATAGGCTTAGCGCTAATATTGAGGTGGGTTAAAGGTTGCCCCATTAAATCTAAATGAGCTATCTCACCATCAATACTGATAAGGGGAGGGAAAAAATGGTTACGCTCATTTTCCTCCTGAGCAATCTCACTTATTTCAGGCTGCTCAGACTGAGTAAATTGATTAATAATCGCTAACCAAGGGGTAAATTTAGTGTTATCAATAGATAACTGAAGGCGACCCTTATCTTTATTAATATGATCATCTGAGGTGAATAAGCGGCCAAGCATGAGATCGAAATATGCTAATTTATTTCCAGACGCTTCATCAAATCCTGCTAAGAAATCAATATCCTCACCTAATGTTATCCCTAAAGAGGACTGCTTATTATTCCCCGTAAATTCAGCTGTAAGCTGGCGAGGTAGGTCTTCTTTTTTTGCAAAATGATCCGGTAAAGCGAGATTAACACCAAGAAGGTCACTGCTGACTTTAGCTTGGATTTGATAACCTGTAGGCTCAAAAATCATGCTCATATCCCCCTCCCAGCTTAGCTCTCCGGAATAGAAACCTTTAAGTGGATTATCAAGATAATCAGGAAGGTTTTCCAATGCCCACGCTCCGCTAAGTTGCAGATCTAAACCATAATCATCACCTAAACTTTTGGTATCAAACGTTAAAGAAACCGCTTGTTCGAAAAGAATCGCCTCAATTCCTTTACCTGTCACTACATCATCGAGAAATTCGACTTGTCCTGTGACCTCTTCAAGTGCAAGTCCAGGCTCCGCTATATACACAGGCGTCTTATCAAAATTAACTAAGCCATGGATCCGCTCTTTCTCTCCTTCATAAAGTGGAATATCTAAATCCAACTTAGCACTAACTTGTCCCTGGATTTGCACCATATTCAATGTCGAACCAACTTGATCTGCCAGAGGAGAGCGATTAAGTACCTGCGTCGCAGCTTCACCTTGAGTGAGCAGATCTGCGTTTATCTGTAATAGGGAACGCTCACCTAATTGAGGAATAACGATATTCGCCCCATCAACCACCACATCTAACAACTGACCCTTATTAATCAAAAGATCCATACGGTCATTTTCAAATACTGCCGATAAATTTAATGATGTTACCGAAGGCCAATCAGGCTGAAACTCAAATTCAGCCTCTTCTAAAGTAAATTCAGTCTGAAAAATCCCCGAATGATCTTGGTAGGGATAACCACTTAATGCGCCATTGTATAACACTTTGGCATCTTGAATTTTTCCAGCCACTAATCCTGTTTCAAGATATTCGACCAGCTCTTGACTCATGCCATTGAGAGGGAAGTAATTAACGGCTTTGGAAACATCATGAAATTTCACATCTGCTAACAGCGCTAAGTGGGCAGTATCAAGCAAATTTAGGCGCATTGAAGCCTCAATGGCAATATCTGGATTATTTAACTCGATCGAAGGTAAAGCTAACGCCTGTGATGTTAGATCATATTGTGCGTTAAATGCCTCACCATCAAGTGCTAAGGACTGCTTAAATGCTGAGCCGAAATCCAACACATACTTCTGTTTAGGTAATGATAAATAAACACTATTTTTTTGCCAGGCAACACTCATATCAAATGGTGATACACCCGGAACTTGCGCTTTATGTTGCCAACTAAGCTGTTCTATGCCGAAAGCAAGTTGAGGCCCGTTATCATCAACAGAAAACGTAACTTCGTTAACATAGCCTTTAGGTTCAAGTAACTGCCACTTTTTAAGTCCACCTAAATCAACAGTTGGGATAAGAGGAAGGAGCGGTAACAGTGTACTGGTGTCAAGGCGATTGAGTGTCGTGGTCAACACTTGATGGTTTTTTTCAGCGGTTAACTCAAGCTTAGGCCAGGCTTTTTGGTTGGTTTGAAAAGCAAGGTCTTGGCTCTTTAAGCGCCAGCCCTTATCCGTAGCAACCCAAAGCATACGGCCACCTTCGACCTCAAAATGCTGCTCTTGCTCATTAAGTTGCCATTCTAACCAGCTAGGTTCAAATTCAATATGAGCAGAAGTCATGTTTCGCTGTGCAATATCGAACCAAGCTTCGAGGTTTATCACTCCCTCCAGCGCTAGCTTTCTGGTGCTATCGTAAGGGCTGGTCTGTCTTGAAGCCCACTTACCTAAGTCCAATGAGCGGGCAGCAAGATATACCTGCCCTTGTAAACTGTCCGGTTTATAGCCACTGCCTACAATATCCAACTGTAAACTTAATAGTTCAACTTCTGAAGCAGCTTCATCAAGATAGAGCTTTCCATGACCTTGATGCCTTAATTTACTGTTCATCCATGTTAGGTCTTTTACATAAATCGGCCTGTACTCATGTGTCACACTCAAGAGTTGCAAGCTGGCGTCATGGATTGAAAAATGTGTCAACTGTTCAAGCAAGAGTCGATAGATCCAATCAGTGTCAGCAACCTGCTTGGTCATATCTTGAGAGTGAGTCAAAGCGCTATTGTTAACTTTATCGATATCAAGAGCCACTTGAACACCATCAAAAATAACCCTTGTTATCTGTGGGCTCACGCTAATGATGCTCTGCCAGAAGTCGAGTTTCACATGCACATTGTCAATCAATAAAGTAAAAGGTAAGTGCTCTTGGGAGGGAATGGTCAAGCGTCGAATGGTCAATTCAGGGCCTAATGCCTGCCATTTTGCGGTAAGTTCACCCACATCGACTTGCACCTGATATTCAAACTCTATGTAGTTAATCAGCTCTGCTCTAATTTGGTCAAGCTGAGGTAACAGCGCTCTAAACAGGCTAATGACTAATGCAAAAAGCATCAGTACACTCGCTAATATTTGCCAACAGAGGCGACTTAACTTACGGGGATGGCATTTAAAGAACACTACATTATTACCACATCAAACTTGTTCTGTGCGTACATGACTTCATTTTGAAAACGAACACGCTTACCAATATAAACACCCAACTCTGCAATGAGATGGCTCTCTTCGCCCGTTAAGCTATTAAATACCGAAGGTGAGCAATACACAATAAATTCATCAGCATCATAACTACGGTCTAACCTTATAATTTCTCTAAATATTTCATAGGAAACTGTTTCAACCGTTTTTAAACTGCCTGTACCAACACAAATAGGACATTCACCACACAACACATGCTCTAAGCTTTCTCGAGTACGTTTACGGGTCATTTCAACTAAACCTAAACCAGAAAAGCCACTGATATTAGTTTTAACGGTATCATGGGATAAGGCAAATTCTAAACTTGCAAGCACACGTTTTTGATGCTCAGATTTAAGCATATCGATAAAATCGATAATGATAATCCCCCCAAGATTACGCAAGCGAAGCTGACGGGCAATGGCATGGGTAGCCTCTAGATTGGTATTAAATATCGTCTCTTCTAAATTTCGATGTCCAACAAAAGCGCCCGTATTAATATCAACGGTTGTCATGGCTTCAGTCTGATCGATGATAAGGTACCCACCTGATTTAAGCTCAACCTTACGGCCTAATGAACGCTGGATTTCATTCTCAACATCATACAGATCAAAAATAGGCACAGGCCCATTATAATGTTCAATTTTATCGGCTATTTCAGGCATGAATTCATCAGCGAAAACTTGCAGTTCATCGTAAGTATGACTCGAATCAACCTGAATTTGATCTAACTCTGTGCCCACAAAATCACGTACAATACGAACTGGAAGGGCTAAATCTTGATACAGTAACGACACCCCTCTGCGTTTTCGTCTCTCTGTCACCTTAGACCAAACTCGGCGTAAAAAAGCCGCATCTTGAACAAGCTCTTGCTCACCAGCACTTTCTGCTGCAGTGCGAATAATAAAGCCACCGTCTTCGTCAACAAAAGGTTCCGTTAGTTTTTTGAGTCGAGATCGCACTTTTTCAGATTCAATCCGTTGAGAAACACCAACATGACTTGAACCAGGCATAAACACCAGATAACGAGAGGGAAGTGTAATATCCGTGGTTAAACGCGCACCTTTAGTCCCCAATGGGTCCTTGACCACTTGCACCATAATGTCTTGACCCTGACGGACCAACTCACTAATAGCACGTACAATAAAATGACCTTTCTCACCTTCGGCGACACATTCGGTGTGAGGCACGATATCGGATGCATGTAAAAAAGCCGCTTTATCTAATCCAATATCAACAAATGCTGCTTGCATACCCGGTAACACTCGACTGACTTTACCTTTATAAATATTGCCCACTAAACCACGCTTCATCCGTCGTTCAATATGGACTTCTTGCAACACACCATGCTCTATTAATGCAACTCTGGCCTCAGTAGGCGTAACATTGATCAATAATTCAGAACCAATTTTTGGCTGCACTCTATTTCTGACGGTGCGACTCATAACTATTCACTCGCTATTATTCTTTTAGGGGCTAAGCACTAACCACAGTTTGGTGGTAAACATCAACAATACAGCCCAAATGAGTCAGACTCGACTTAATATTATAAAATCTTCATTTCACGCAGTAATTGGCGAGTTTCAACCATAGGTAAACCGACAACAGCGGAATAGCTCCCCTCAATACGCTCAACAAAGCTACCACCTAATGCTTGTATACCGTAGGCCCCTGCTTTATCCATTGGCTCACCCGTAGCAATGTAAGCTAAAATATCGGCTTGGGATAAGCGGCAAAACTGCACTTTAGTTTCAACTAGACGGGTTAATATTCGCTCACTATCAATTAATGCAACCGCTGTGATGACCGAATGCATATGACCTGATAATTCAGATAATATATTCAGAGCATCAGCTTCATTTTTGGGCTTACCTAAAATTTTAGCACCTAACACGACAATAGTATCTGAGCCTAAAACCACGGTGTGCGAAGGTTTATTATTAATATAAACATCGGCATTGAATAATGATAATCCGGCCTGTGCTTTTTCAACTGCGAGACGCACAACAAAAGCCTGAGGAGACTCGGCTAACTGATGCGTTTCATCAATATCTGCAGGTAAAGTGAGGAAGCTAAAACCGGGTTGTGAGAACCCCAACTGAGCCAGTAACTCTTTTCTACGCGGAGAAGCCGAGGCCAGTATTAATTGACTTGATTGCATCATCTTACCTTATATAAACGCCGTATACGGCGTAAAATCCAAAACACCCAAGGCCAGATAATCAAGCTGGAAATCGCAGGTAAAAACAGACTTACGTCAAATTTAGCTGTGCCTACGATAAATTGAACCCAAAAAATCACTAAATGATGTAAACAGATCAAACTCGCTATCATTAGTGACTGCTGCCACATGGGAAAGTTTCGTAATCGTTGAAAATGCAGCACGACAACATAGATAATTAACGACATTGATAGCGCTCTGATCCCCAAATGAGCACCCAACATAATATCCAGCATGACGCCTAAGATCCAAGCCGATAGAATATTGTATCTGTGTGGCAATGCCATCGCCCAATAGATAATCACAAGCAGGAGCCAATCAGGACGCCAATCTTCGACAATATCTGGTAAAGGCATGATTTGAAATAACATTGCGACTAAAAAACTTAACCAAACAACCCAACGACCATTAGCAACATGCATACTCATTGGCTTACCTCAGGGCTTAACTCTGTTTTTTTAGTGGTAGGTAAGTCGGCATCAATCTTATCCACCAAAGTGTTCGGCGCAGGCTTATCAGGCCAAATCAGCAATAAATAACGAATTCTGTCTAATGCCGCTAAAGGTTGAGCAATCACGTTGGCATAACTTTGACCATCATCTTTTATCAAGCTCATAACTCGCGCCACTGGATATCCTTCAGGGAAACGCTTACCTAAACCAGATGAAACAAGTAAATCACCAACACGGATATCAGTGCTTTTAGACACGTAACGTAATTCCAATTCGTCAAGTACCCCCGTGCCATTAGCCACGACTCTAACGTCATTACGCGTTATCCTCACTGGGATAGCATGCGTCACATCGGATATGAGCAATACGCGACAACTTAGCTCGCTCACCTGCACAACCTGACCAACAACACCTTGTGCATCAACAACAGGTTGACCAACAAAGACACCGCTTCTCGAACCATGGTTTAACACCACATATTGATGATAGGGATCGCTAGCCACTTCCATCACTTCAGCAACGATCTTCTTCGCATCTAGGTGCACTGGAGAACCCAGTAAAGATCGCAGGCGGTCATTTTCTTGTCTTAGGTGCTCGAATCTTTGTAATCGCTCGCTCATCAATAGTTGCTGTCTAAGTAGCTCTCGGTTTTGTTGAGCTAACATATTGCGAGTCGCTAAGCTTTCCGCTGACCAATCTAGCAGCGCACCGGGAACATTAGCCACATATTGCAAAGGGCTTAACACCGATGAGATAGATTTACGTACAGGATCAAGCCGACTGTTCGCCACAAGAAGGAACACCGACAAAATAATGGCCAGTGTCAGTCTGAATTGGTTAGAAATACCACGAGCAAAAATGGGTTTCATAAAAAACTATAAGTAATGAAAAGAGCTAGTTGGAACAAGCTTACGACATGATCATGAAAAAGGCGGTAAAATACCGCCTTTTCAGCGTAGATTAGTTTTCTTCCGAGAAAAGATCGCCACCATGCATATCGATCATCTCTAACGCTTTGCCGCCACCGCGAGCTACACACGTCAATGGATCGTCGGCAACCATCACAGGAATCCCTGTCTCTTGCATAAGCAAACGATCAAGATCACGAATTAAAGCACCGCCGCCAGTCAGTACCATACCACGCTCAGAAATATCCGATGCCAATTCTGGTGGAGATTGCTCAAGTGCTACCATAACAGCACTGACGATGCCAGAAAGCGGCTCTTGGAGTGCTTCTAGGATCTCATTACTATTTAAAGTAAAGCTTCGCGGGACACCTTCAGCTAAATTACGGCCACGTACTTCAATTTCAAGTACTTCATCACCTGGGTATGCCGTCCCAATAGTGTGCTTAATGCGTTCAGCTGTCGCTTCACCAATTAAACTACCATAATTACGACGAACGTAATTAATAATAGCATCATCAAATTTATCACCGCCGATGCGTACCGAAGAGGAATAAACCACACCATTTAACGAAATAATCGCCACTTCAGTGGTACCACCACCGATATCGACAACCATAGAACCTGTGGCTTCAGATACCGGTAAACCAGCACCAATTGCCGCCGCCATCGGCTCTTCAATGAGATAAACTTCACGTGCACCGGCACCCATAGCGGATTCTCTGATAGCACGTCGCTCAACTTGCGTTGCCCCTACAGGCACACACACCAACACTCGAGGGCTAGGGCGAAATACACTGTTGTTATGCACTTGCTTAATAAAATGCTGCAACATTTTCTCTGTCACATAAAAGTCGGCAATAACACCGTCTTTCATCGGACGAATAGCTTGAATGTTACCAGGAGTACGACCTAGCATCTGTTTAGCTTCAGTACCGACAGCCGCCACAGTCTTTTGTCCACCACTGCCGCGTTCACCGCGTATTGCAACGACTGAAGGTTCGTCCAACACGATCCCTTCTCCGCGAACATAAATGAGAGTGTTAGCCGTACCTAAATCAATCGATAGATCATTAGAAAAAATGCCACGCAGCTTTTTGAACATGTAACCAGCCTGTCTTAGTGGAGTCTGAAAATTGAAAAAATCAGCTAACTCTATCAACGTCACAGCAATGAAACAAGCATCTTATGGTTAACATTTGCTAATGAGGCAATTTATTTGTCTTTATCATGAAAATCATGATAAATATTGATGCTTAATGACAACTAAAACGACGAAATAGCCATAGTAAAGATTCTTCTCTTACTGAATGATAAATAAAGAAGGGGACCTGTCACCACCAAAGCACAATTCACGCCAGCAATTAGTATTCAGCCAAGTCAGTCACAATAACCCAACTCAGTCTATCGAACAAACAAGGTTAATTGACTTCACGCCAATAAATCACTTTATCATGGCCACGGTAAGTCCCGAAAAAAGCAGACGCTCTTGGATCAAAAAGTAAGCTCGGATTACTACCATCATAGTTCCAATACCACTTCAACCATGGTTCAACATGGAGTTTAAGCAAAACTTCACCCGACGCATTCGGCATAAGAAAATAAATATTGTTAATACCAGCACCAACAACACCTTGCTGTTGAGTTAACAAGGGATTTGTGTAGGCATTAATAGTCGGAAAACCACTCGGCAAGGTCATATTCAAGCCTGTCGTCGGAGTTTCGGTGGCATCGGTTGAACTCTGAGTATCATAGACAGAACAGGAATCATTGCCATTTATTATCCAAGTTGGCACGCCTGCTAAAACTTGCCTGACATATTCGGTTCTCAATGATAACCGTAAGCTTTCAGACTCAGGCCCGTAGCCATTTTCAAGTACCATGCGACCGTATCGCAGATCCTCTACGGATATTCTTTTAGCGACACAGTTTCCACTACACAAAGTTGGACTGCTGGCATCCATATTTGGATCCTTAATCAAAGAGCGCACTGGTCCTGATTCAGCATCATCCATAATAACACCGATATTAAGTGACTGATAAGGGCCATCAAATGTGTTAGTAAGCCGACTAAATTTAATATCATCATTCACGACTGCCGTGCCTCGGCTCATTCCTCCGGTATCAGAGGCCGGCCAACTCAATGCTGACAAACCTGATAGCCTCATCGTTCTATCGACACCATCGAGAGTATCTTTCGCAACCAAAGTCGCATTGGCTTTAGCAAAGTCAGCAAAATAATTTTGCGTAATTTCATCAGATGTATTTTTTGCACTCAGGGTCATCATGAGAGAAAAGGGTTGTTCCATATAACTAAAACTGCTGCAAGCAGGTGCAATACTCGCATCAGACAACTCAAAATAAGCAGGAACAAAGCGGCCAATAAAATCACTGGTCCCAGAATCGATTAGCCTATCGGCGCCTAAATATGACAAAGGTGGATTAGCGGTAAGGGTAAAAACACCGACTTCTGAGACCGCACGCGTGAGACTATTAATGCCATTTGCAGCACTGGTATGATCATAATCACTAATAGTAGCCGCATCGACCCCACCAGCAGGGTCCACTAAGTTGAAGCTGAGCTCAATACCTTGATGAACGTAATTTGGCGTCGATAAGTTATCACATAAATCTGTATCGCCATCCACTTGCCAAGCCATCGCTTGCACATCAAATGGCACACTCTCACCGGCCATTTTATAAACAGGACAAGAGATATTCCCTGCGGTACAAGTTTGCTCAGGTACGACACATAACCCTTTAGGATAACGAACGAAAGTATCAGCACCGTTCATGACCAATCCTGCGTCATCACCTGTGCCGGTATAACGGGCATTTAACGTCATTTGCCCAGCATCAGCATAATTGACATCGATGCTTGCTTGCCCTTGAGCATTAAAGGTTAAATTGAGCCCTACAGCACCGGCTAAGTTTAACCCAGCGTCAATTTGAGTGGCACCAGACTTGACCTTAATTCTTTGTGAGCCTGAGTTTGGACTGGTATAATCATTCCAAAATGCTACCGATTTAGTTTCACCTGCAAAGTTTGTAATGCATTGCTTAGTCAGCTCATCTGTTTTGACGGCATTGACGAGTATATTGGTTGAAAATTTATTAGCAAACTCATCTGGGATACCAATATAGGGTACGGCATTGACATCCCCAAATACAAAGCCACTCTCGGCATAGGTTAAGGTACAATTCTGCGCCGAAGGTGCTGAAGCTCCGATACGACAAAGTGTTTGACTAAAGGGTTTGGCACCAGGGATTGATCCGGTCACCCCAATACTCACATCCCCAAGCGTGGTTTTTCTCAACTGGATTTGAGCGCTACCACCACTGAAAGTCACTTGATTTCCCACCACTCCGGTCCCGCTCCATCCACCGCCGCCAGAAACAGACGCAGGGCTCAAAGTAACAATTACCTCATCAGGGATCGTTTGAGAGCAATCTGCATTGGCGCAAGCCGTGATAGTCAGGTTCTCTGGCGCACATGTCAAACCGGTCCCTGAATGAGTAAACTCAAAATGATCGATAACCACACCAATAGGCCGAGATTCTAATGCGCATACTTCAATGTTATCGATTTCATGAATATTATCTGCTCCACCAGTAGAGCCGGTTAGTGACAGAATAAAATCCTGCGGCACTGCTGCTTGACCCGTTTCGCTCGCCGCATCAAAAGCGGGGATGATAGAAACAAACCCTGCACTGGTTTTTCGCTCAACCTCGACGATTGACTGCCCCAATACTCTAGAGTCAACAGTAATACGGTACCTGTGTGTCGGACTGCCATTATTATTATCTACTGTAGGAGATAAACAATTGCCATTCGTATTGGTCGTCCCATTATTACAAGTTCCCTTGAGGTAACGATAGCCAGTCGTGCCAGCACCTGAGCCACGTAAAGTCACACTTTGACGCCGCCGCCCAATGTTGCTGCTGCCTCCCTCGGCAGAAAAATTACCATACTCGTCAATACCTACGCCTAACCAGCCACCAGCAAAGCCATCGATCCCAGACCTAAACCCATAGCCTAATGGCCCACCAAACGCTCCAGGTTGTGGGGTAATACTTGAATCAGACAAAACCACCGCAATACCATCTGCACCGCTGCCACCATAGGCAAAATGATCAAACTCTATAATGACGAGATTATCATCTGCAAGAAATAATCGCTGATAAGTGGTCGATGTTGACTGATACCTTATATTTTGAGTCTGTCGTAAACGGCCATTTACAATGGCTGGAATAAAGCTACCGCTGCTACTCGCAACCACCCAGTTATCCGTTAAACTACCTTGAGAGAAATCATCATTAAAACATGTTAATGTTCGCTCTTTTTTCTCCAGCGCAACAAAACTATAGAACTCGTACACGTGACTTCTCTCGTTGTCCCTATATGTGTCCTCATCAATCACCATGCTAACGCTGTTATTGGTCAACTCACAACGCCTTAACCACCCCCCATCAGTGCCACGTCTGGAATTTTTACCTCCAACTAAAGTCGGCACACCAGTGAAGCCACTTAAGACCCCCTCACTCGCACATTGAGCCGATAAATTACCTGAGTTATTAAAAAGTGTTCGATATTGACGCCCAAATTGATAAATAATTTCATCACCGTCAAAATTAAAAGTACCAGTCCCTTCTTCAATCGCAAGATAACCGATCTTTTCATTTTGTAATGAATTAATGTTTCCTGGTTGACAACGGTTCCCAGAGTAAACTTCAGAAGCCTCCATTGCGATTTCTATACCAGTATTATTAAACTCTGACGTTGTCGTTAACCAACAATTGTTAATAGAGGTTTGCTTTTGATGCAAGACAACATTCAGATCTGAATCAAGAGAGACATCCATATATGGATTATTATTAACACGGAACGCCTGATTGTGATTAATAATTTTAGCCACTAGCTTGGTACCATCCGAAAGCGTATGTTCACCGGGCGTCACAGCAATCCAATGCACCTCAGCCATAGGAAGCGACGCTTTATAACGATTACTGGGACTAGCAGGCTCCTGCTGACTCCACGTAAATCCGGTGTTTGTCATATCAGCAGGCCACACCGAAGCAGGGCCGTCATTACTGTCAGGGTTATTAGTTGAAATTGTTGGCATTAAAAAAATGATTGGTATCACATCGGTATCAAAAGCTTTATCGAAAGTAACAGTCCCTGTCATCGATTTACCAAATTGAATATTAAACGTAGGTGGGATATGAGTACACATGCCCCCAAAATCAGCATCTGAAATTGCACCCGCATCAAAATTAACACCGCTATTACTACCATTGATGGTTATTGTGCCATCGGCTCCCAGTCCACCACTAATCGTCGATTGACCTGACAAACTGACGGTACCTTCGACATACACAATGCCATTAATGGTATTTTGACCCGCCATTGACAAATTATCACGAACATAGATGATCAAATCTTCAGGGTCACCCCCTGCATTCAAATTAGCATTATTCACAGACAATGAATCAAAATATAACCGAGTAGTAGCCCCATTGGTGGTAATATAATTCCCCTGAAAAGTACCCGCTTGATAATTATAATCCCCCGGCAAAAAGTTTGCACTACAGCTACTCGTGCAAGTTAAATTGCCTAAAGCAGAGCCGATGTCTACCGGATCTTCAAAGCCAATATCGAGTCCACTGCTTGACGGTTCGGTAAAAACCTCATCACATTGTGGAACAGCCACAGCGATAAGTGGCAGTAATGACGCATAAAAAAACAACCAAGGGATCATCTTACCCACGCGCTTCTACCTCCACTTGGCGACTGACCCGTAAACAGTTGCCATCATTAACCGTGCAATTACCGGTTTGACAAGTTGCGGTACTGCTAATTCGGTACAAGGTGGTACTGCCAATGATGTTGCTATCATCACAGATCAGCTCAATACTGCACCGGTGAAAACCCACCAATGTGGGGTTTTCATTACCAATATCCCATGAACTGGACACATTTGCGCATAAGGCCGGCGTATTATCTAACGGCAGCAACTCGGCTAACGCTCTATCAGCACCAGAATTCGCTGCAGCAAAAGCGCGTGTTCCCCATACTTCAATATTGACCTGTTCATCTGCATCTTCTAGGACCTTGAGCAACGCTGTGGCCATTAAAAACATCACTGTGATAACAAATATACCGATAACAAGAGCACTGCCAGATTGCCGCAATGATCTCGAATGACCATAGGCACTTTTAGAGCTTTGAAGGTAATGCCATTGACTAGGGAACATTAATTACCTGCACTTGGTGTTGGTATTGAAACGCTTGGCCATTGACTGAAAACCTAGGTGCTAATTGCAACATGGCATTATTAACTAAATTAGTTCCTGTTAACCTAATCGGTGCATCAATTGGAATCGATAAATTATTTGTTATATTTTCGGCCATTAACACCCCATTAGTATTGGGAGTCATTTGCACCGAATTCAAGCCATAATTGGCATACCGTCTTAGCTCACCTGCCGATTCAAAACAGTAACTAACCGCATCATCAATCATATAATATCGTTGGATTGGTGATGACTCAGCAAAACGCACCGCAGCATCGAAAGTTACCACGCCAGTTGCAGCAATAAAGCTACTAACATCAAATAAACGCCCATCACTTCCTGGTGAGGTCACTGTATACACATGACTATTTGTTAGAGGATAAACCAATAATTTATGTGCTGGGTTGATCCCTTGAGATGGGGTGAAAACAATCCCAGTATTACTGCTAGCAGAAGGAGAAAAAGGTAAATCAACATATGATGCACTCGCCTGAATAGGCACAAACTCGACACACTGATAAAAGACTCCAGCAGTATCACCTGAGGTCAGACGTAAGCTATTTGGCAGCGCATTTCTCAACTCTCTGGTCATTCTCTCTATGGCAAATCGGCTCTGAGCCAACACTTGCTCTACTGAAGTAGACTCGACAAAAATACGTGTCCCCAATACCACAAAACTGCTTACACCAAGCACTAACACACCTAAAATAATGATCACAGTCACCATCTCAACCAGTGTAAACCCACGGCTTGTTTTGGCATTTATTAACCTCACCATCAGTAATTACTCCTAATGATATTATAGGTGATCACTTCCTTATTGGGCGTGGTTACTCTAATAGTGACAAGCTTGCTGTTTAAATCGGTACTTGGGTTAAGATAAACTACATTCACCGATAATAAGTATCTAGTGTACTGGCTCGCATACGTCAGGGTCGAATTGAGCATGGTGTCGTTTTCACTTAGCCCATGATAATCATCAACATCATTGTAATTATTTCGCGTCTCACCCTCAGGGCCTAAATTAGCGACAGTAGTACAAGCAACACCAGCGGGTAGACCTAAAGGAATATTAGCCGCTGCCCCACAAGCAGGTATACCACCATTCGCATCTGTGTTTTGATCGTAACGCTTGCCCCAAATTTCATTAAGAACAGAGTGAGCCAATTCAGCAGAGCGTACCCGATGTAAAGTCTTAGCGGCGCGGTCAGCTTGAGGAAATAACATGGTCGATAACATCACTAAGGCAATACTCAAGACGACCATACCAACCACTAACTCAATTAAGGTAAACCCTTTAACACGTGATTGACTGTTGACTTGCGTAAGCAAATTAGCGGCCATGGATATACCCCTGACTCTCGACATTGACGACTAACTTGTCAGCAGCAATCACATTAATGCATGCCCCTGCACACCCCAAGCTGGAGACGCCATTACTGTTACGAAAATCCATATTAAAACTATCACTTGCGTTACTCACCAAAGACAAACTGGCACCGCCTTCGAAGGCTCGCTTCGACTCAGTAGGGAGAGCAATGCTAGTACATGTTAAGTCACTAAACCTTTGCAATTGATAACCTTGGGCATCAACAGCAACGCGATAGCAACGCCCCTGATTATTCATTGCCAACAACTGAGCTTTACGTAGCTCACTAATAAACTCATCGCGTAAGGTAAAAGCGCTGTAACTGGAACTTGTCATCATGCGAGGTAATACAATCACTGAGAGTATGCCAATTAATAACATGGTGGTGACTAGCTCGACTAGCGTGAAACCCAACTTTTTGTGCATCTGTTCTTACCTGTAAATTCGATCGACTTTACGCTCAGTATGATGGTTTACTCACTAACGCTATCAACTAAAATACTTATCCTATTGATATAAAGTTAAACCTTTAACTGTGTAGGCATGTATTTGAATGGGGAATGGTAAAAAGCCTGTATGACAGGCTTTTTACCAAAGTAAAAGTAAAAATCAATTTAACAAGCGAAATTAACTCCAGCATAAAGCGTATATGTCGGGGGAGCTGTGGCTGTGGCCACCGCATACACAAAGTTACACGTCGCAGCCGTTGCCCCTGCTGGGCTAATGGTCAGTTGACCAGTGGCGGCCGTTATCGTCCAATTACCCAAGTCAATATCCATCGCTGCTGCAAGTGCAGCGCCATCAGCGGGTAGGTAACCATACACGGTGAGTATTGGGGTTCCGGTGCCCATATCGACACCTGTAGGATTCCCAGTATTGGCCGCCCAAGCTGTTGCATCGGCAATACGCTCCTCACCCGCTAACGCCGCTTTTGAAAACACCAGTGAGTTAGCCCCTTGTAAAGCAGACCTAAACCCCTCTAAGGTGGACGCTCTTGCATCCCCTTGAAGATTAATAAATTTAGGGGCTGCCGTGACCGCCAAAATCCCTAAAATAATGATCACTACAACCAACTCAATTAACGTAAAACCTTGTTGTTTTGCTCTTCTCATTGCCTATCTCCTTCGGCTCTGCTTAACTCGCTGATTGTGACCATAACTCATAACACCGTTACTTTAGCTGATCTGAGAATCTAACTAGTGTATTTAAGCTTAGTAAAGTATTGAGCTTTTTGACAAGTATGGACTAATATGGACAAGTAAAAAGTAGGTAATTATAGTCATTATTGATGAATCGCTAGGTCTACCAACCAGTAATACGGTAGGAATATTCACCCGCCAGAGTGCATCAAAACAATATTAATCTGCATCCATATGGCTCAGTCAAGCGACAAAAATCATCACTCATTTGAAAAACTCACCACTTGGCCCGTTCCAGGGTTGTAGGTCACCCCTTTCACTGCAAAGGTCGATAAACTAGGTTGCGGGTTGGCAACGCCTGTTGTGGGATCTAGCTTCAGCGATGCAATTAAATGATAAACACATATATCTAATCCTGATACTTGTGCCCCCGTAATAGTGGTGCCTGCACCGCCAATATTTTCAATCACACTGACGACATACCTTTGCTTTCGGGCGTCTTGATTTATCTGTACATTGCGGGGTGCATTTTGCAAAACGGCACTGAAGACTTCCTGGCACGTTATATTGGTCATCGCCGTCGCATCTGTGTTTCCAGAACCTGAATTGGACGCTCCAGTGGGGAAACCAAATCTTTCATCAAGATAGACCCTAGTGCCGTCAAGGATCACAGAGTCATCCCTACGGCCATCGACTTCCCATTGAGCACGCACAAAACCCACCGCAGTGGATAAACCACCCGATACACCATCAATACTGGCATCTTCTGCATCATCGGTAACATTTAAAAAACGTGGGATTGCCGTCGCAGCTAACAAACCTAAAATCACGATCACTATCACAAGTTCAATTAATGAAAACCCTTGTAGTGTTCTTCCCTTTTGGTTGTCCATAAACCCATCTCCTATTCACAATATTTAAACGGCTAATCAGTCTTTAGTTAACAAGGTCACTCGACCAGAGTTAAGTTCATAACTTAATTGTCCTGAATGCTCGCTAATATAATGACAGACACCTCCCGAAGCATCAAAATCTGTCACAATTGATTGTCGCTCTGTTTCACGACCCAATAATTGCTTCCAAAGTTGTTTGCATCCCAACTTGTCTCTCTGATTGAGCAGAGGCCAGCCACTATCGCTCATCTTAATCAGATTTAACTTTTTATCGACCTGTTGATGCTGGTTAAAATCTTCAAAGCTATCCCACTCTAAGTTCAGCAAAGCTGGCCTCCCTTGAGAAAACCACTGGGCTTTTACCATCGACAATAAATGAATCAACTTAGTATGATCAACCTCTAAGTTTTGAGCGCCAACTTTGTCCACAGAATGAAAATACTTAACCCCTAAAATGGTGAGCAATGCCACCATAAGCAACAAAGAAACAGACTTGCCTAATAACTGCAGCAATTCAGTGTCAGCTTTTTGTTGGTTTAACATAATTTTTTATCTCCAGCTTTAATGCCTGTTACTTACCACCTTTGACCACATTGAGCATGTCCCACATAGGTAAGTAAATCCCCAGTGCCAATACCAGTACAATACACGATACAAACCCTATCAATATCGGCTCTAATTTAGCGGTTAAGTTTTTCAAATCATAATCCACTTCACCCTCATAAAAATCTGCAGCATCATTAAGCAACTGATCTATTTGACCTGTCTCTTCCCCTACAGCCACCATCTGCAAGACCAAAGGTGTAAAAAGATGACTCTGATTACACACTCTTAACATAGAATCTCCGGACTCAATACCCCGCCTCATACCGACAATGCGATCATGCATATAAGCGTTATCGACCGCATCAGCGACCAAACTCAACGCTTGTGTCATGGGGACTCCCGCTCCTAGCATCATAGAAAAACTGCGGCAATAGCGCGACAAGGTTGAACGCTCGATAATACTGCCTACTGCGGGGATACGTAATTTCCATTCATCCCATTTTTTTTGTCCTTGTTCAGTGCTATGCCAGTAACGAATCCCAATATACCCACCACCAGCGGCGAGCAACATGGCTGGCCAATAATTGACAAATAAGCTTGAGGTGCCTATCAATACCTTAGTTGCCCATGGAAGGTCTGCACCAAAGCGAGAGAACATCTCGGCAAACTTAGGGATCACCATAATATTTAGAATCGCCAATGCTAATGTAATAGCAATCAACACAAAAACGGGGTAACGCATCGCAGCTTTAATGCGACGTCGAGTCTCTTGCTCGCGCTCGATATAACCTGAAAGCTGAATAAAAACATCCTCCAACTTACCCGTGTTTTCACCCACATGGACCATAGACACAAACAATGCACCAAACACGTCAGGGTGATGATTCATCGCCGATGACAGAGGACGACCTGAAGTCAACTGTTCTGAAATATCATGCAAAGCATCCTTCAAACGCTGCGAATGTGTGGTTTCAGACAGGCCTGCAATAGCACGTAAAATAGGAATACCTGAACGGGTCAATGAATACATCTGACGTGAAAAAATCTGCAACTCATCCAATCCAACTTTACTTTTAAATAAACTGGCTAGATTGAAAGACACTCTTTTCTTAACTTCACTTAATTCTAACGGAATAACCGCACGAGATATCAGCTGCTCTGCGGCCGCATTTTCCGTCGCGGCATCCACCACGCCAGTGATCAGAGCGCCTTGTGCATCGCGACCTCGATATTTATAAACAGGCATTCGCTATTCCTATATTGATACCGTTAAGCATGTCCGCTTCTCATCTCTCTCATTCACCCCTCAGACAATGGCTCGCTCGCTTTATCTGTCAACATTGACATTTGCGCTTCAGTGACATCTTCAATTAATTTGGCAACTTCTTCTATCGTCGTCATCCCTTTCGCTAAATACTCCATGGCAGACACTGCTAATGGAGTAAAGTTAGGGCTAAGATGAGCCACTCTTGCAAAATCTTGAGGGTTTCCAGTACGCATTGCATCAATCATGGCCTCATCAAGTTCCAATATTTCAAAAACACCAATACGCCCACGATAACCGCTACCATTGCAGCTCTGACAACCGGCTCCCATCTTAAATGTTGCATTTGAAAAATCTTCCTTGCTAATCGAATCCATCCACGCTTTTTCTGCCGCTGTTAACTGATAATCTGCTGAACAGTTATGACATATACGCCTCACGAGTCTCTGAGCAATGATCACCCTAAGTGCACTCGCTACAAGGTAGCTTGCCGCCCCCATATCCAATAAACGCAGCGCGCTAGTGACCGCATCGTTAGTATGTAACGTCGATAGCACAAAGTGACCCGTTAGTGCTCCTCTAAGTCCTATCTCTACCGTTTCTTGATCACGCATTTCACCCACCATAATAATATCGGGATCCTGACGTAACGTCGTTCTTAATACACTCGCAAAATCTAAGCCTATCTTATGATTTACCTGAACCTGATTAATTCTCGCCAGTTGATACTCCACTGGGTCTTCTACTGTAATTATTTTCCGAGTCGCTGTATTTAGCTCACTTAACACACCATAGAGAGTCGTTGTTTTACCGCTCCCCGTAGGACCTGTCACCAGCAGCATACCGTGAGGACGTTTAATCTGTTTACGCACCCGAGCTAAGATTTCTGGCGGCATACCTGTTTCATTCAATGTTAATAATCCAGCGGATTGATCCAATAGACGCATCACCACTGACTCACCATGGTAAATAGGCATGGTCGACATACGGACATCAATTTGGTGGCCTTTAATTTCCATGTGAAATCGACCATCCTGCGGCAGGCGTCTTTCGGAAATATCGAGACCAGCCATCAATTTAAGCCGTAATACCAGTGCCGCTGCAATAGTCGATTCAGGCAGGATATTCTCTTGCAGTTGACCATCAATACGCTGGCGGATCCTCAGCACTTTTTCACCCGGTTCAATATGAACATCTGATGCCCGCATTTGCACTGCATCTTCAAAAATAGAATGCAGTAATTTAACCACAGTGGTTTCATTGTCACTGTCAGTATCTGTCAGACTAGCAAGATCAAATTGATCGTCGGCGGCATATTCTTCTTCAAGTTTTCCTGCAATCGCCGCGATTTGATCCGTTCTACGATAAAGATTATCGAAAGCATCAAGTAATTGCTGCTCTGTGATCACCGCGATTTTCATCAACTTCGGTGTCAGTAGCACCTCAAGGTTATCCATCGCTTGTAGATCCGCCGGATCGCTCATAGCAACAAGTGCACTTTCGCCATTATCTTCTACAACCAGAGCCCTAAAACGACGCGCCTGCACCTCAGGTAATAAATTCACCACTTCACTGGAAATTGATTTCTGACTAATATCAAGAAATGGAATCTTTAACTGTTGAGAGAGAAACCTAAGTAATTGATCTTCGGATAGGCTTTTTAAATCAATCAGGGTACGACCTAATTTTTTACCCGTAATTTTTTGTTCAGCTAAGGCTTCCATCAACTGAGGTTCACTGATGATCGTTTCTTGTACAAGTAAATCACCCAAACGCATCTTTAACTTTGGCTTCACAGACTCTCTCCTAACTGCACCAACCTTGCTTCGATATAATCCACAGCTTGCCTCGACAACCCTTGCTCTGGTACCGCCCTGTAAAAAAGCGCTTGCTCATAGGCGACTACCGCAGTGTCATATTTTTTCTGAGCATCAAGTGCATAGGCTAACCCCATCCACCAACGACTTTGAGTCGCTTCGATTTGCAATAATTGACGGTAGCTCACTTCAGCCAGCGTATAGTTTTTTACTTTTTGCCCTATGCTGCTCTCTAATATCCATTTTTGCTTACTTAACCTGACGCCATCAGGGATCCCCTCTAGCGTTACCAATGCTTGCGCATATTCGCCAGCTGACTGCTGAACTCGGGCCAGTAACATTCGGTAATCCAGTTCCTGAGGAAATAATCTGATACCTTGCTGCAAAATATCACTGCTTTGCATCAAGTGACCTTGACCATAAAAAAGTGCTGCAAGACGCTGCCGCGCTTCATGAAATGCTGGGATCAGAGTTAAGGCTTGATGATAATGCTCAATAGCCTCTTTCTGCTCTCCTTTATCTTCTGCTTGAGTCCCTAATTGGTATTTTTTTTCGGCCAATTGTTTGGCTGATAATCTCACCTCAGTGACGGCCATTGACTGGGGATTATTCGCCATATTTGCTTTATCAACAGCTTGATGCACGATCGGCAATGATACCACTGCGTCTTTGACAGCAACGCGAGCAGGGAAAGGCTTAATTGGCTGATTTTCTATGGGTGCCATTTTCATGGCAAGCTGAACATTTGATGATCTCGGTATAACACTAGCATCAACGACCTGAGCACGGGTATCAACAAGATGGTAGCTTTCCTCTGCAACAGATTCAGTTAGCCCCGAACTCGTTAACACTTGCTTAAATTTAGCCTGTTGAGTGCCCCCTGTATGACTCACATTATCCCAAAGATACCCCACGCAAAATAAGAGTAAAAAACTCACAATAGCCAGTAATACCCAAGGGGTTTTAGCGTAAATAGATACTTGAGATTGCACAGGCTCAACTTGCATATTTTCTAGCGAATATGATTGCTGCCGCTTATCTAACTCCTTAAGCATGGTATTTATCACACTCATAACACCACCCCATCAGACAAGTGCAAACCGACACTCACTAATGCCAACATAACGCCTAGCACAACACACCAAAACCACCTAACCTGTCGCGTCAACTTGGTATCTTGCGTATCTATAATGGCCGCCTTTATATGCTGATAGTTCACTCCATCAGCCCCTTCACCAAAACTAAGTAGCAATGATTTATGAGCCAATATATTGATCAATCTAGGAATACCTCTAGCAGCTTGGGCCAACACTCGAATATCTTTATCAAAAAATAATGGCCCTCCAACTCGGCCTGCTACCGATAAACGATGTTGCACATAGGCACAAGCTTCATCTAACGATAATGGCCTTAACTGGTAACTAAAGGTGATCCTTTGTCTTAGCTGTCTAAAATCATGTAAATTTAAACGCTGATCTAGTTCAGGCTGAGCAAACAATACCACTTGTAATAACTTACGGTTTTCTGTTTCTAAATTAGTAAAAAGTCGCAGTACTTCCAAGCTTTCATCGGGTAATGCTTGCGCTTCATCGAGTACCAGTACAATGGAATGTCCGTATGCTGAAAGCGCTAGTAATTGCTGCTGAATCAATCCCGTTAGCCGCATTTGATCAATATCGACCGAATACTTAAGCCCCAGCTCTAATGCCACCGCCCATCTAAGCTCCGTAGGAGAAAGAGCAGGATTAGGCAGATAGGCACAATGAAATTGGCTAGGTAGTTCATTGATAAGCTTTCGACAAATAAGCGTTTTTCCCGTCCCAACTTCCCCAGTAACTTTAATAAACCCTTCACCTGTTTGTAACGCTATCTGCAGCACTTGTAACGCTTCAATGTGAGGCGATAGCCCGAAAAAGAATTCTGTATTAGGAGTAAGAGAAAAGGGCGTCTTCGCCAACCCAAAGTGTGTCTGGTACAAATTTACAGACCTTGCTCTTTTTCTTCTGGATACCAGCGGTCGAGTAAATCTTTAGAACGCTGTAATTCTTTTTTCCACGTATCCGCCTCTACAACGGTAGGCTTAATGAGCAGAACCAACTCCGTTTTTTGCAATGATTTTTTTCGATTAGTGAACAACTCTCCAATAAATGGAATATCCCCAAGAAAAGGGACTTTAGAAACCACCTCTCCACTCTTGCTTTCCATAAGCCCCCCAATCACAACAACCTCACCCGTTCGCGCTTTAATCACTGTATCTGACTCTCGAATATCACTCTTTGCTAAAGGTAAATTTAACTCCTTGTCCGAGAGGCTAATCGTTTTAATTTGCTCCTCGATTTTAGTCACTGAAGGATGAATATGGAGTAAAACATTACCTTCACCATCTATCTGTGGGGTAACATCTAATGCAATACCCGAAAAAAAAGGAGTCAATTCAACTCCCTGAGATGTGTTACCTGTTGCACCTACTGCAGTGGCTGTATCCGATGACACATCAGTAACAAAATATTCATCGCTACCGACTTTAATCACCGCTTTTTGGTTATTCGTCGCTGTCACCCTAGGGCTTGAAAGTACATCGACATCACCTTGAGTATCGAGCAGGCTAATCATAGTGGTAAAATCGGTCCCTGAAACAGCTAAAGATGTTACCCCTCCTATCACGCTGGTGATCTGATCGCTTATCCCTTCAACACCTGACGTCGAAAACTGAAAATTGGTACTCTCTACATGGCCCAACACATCTTTCCATTCAATACCTTGTTGATAATCATCAGAGAGAGTGACCTCTAAAATTTTAGCTTCTAAAATCACTTGTCGTTGTAAATGAACTTCTGCCGTTTGAAGAAAATTCTCTACCTGACGCAGTTCATTCGGGTACGCCCTTATGGTCACAAGCCCTGCTTGTGGGGTAAGCACAACTTGACGCCCTCCCCCTGAGCTGCCCACAATAGAAATTAATGCTTCTTTTAACTCTCCCCAAAAATTGGTCTTTGTTTGAGAACGAATAAAGGTCCCATTGGTCGCTTCACTGCTCGTTGAATCGGAACTGCTATTACTCGATGAACTTCCAGAATTGTTAGCGCTACTCCCTCCCGAACCTGCGTTATTATCAGAAATCCGACCAGAACTCACCGATGTCAGTGATAATCCTTGTCGTTCCATATGCAAATAGTTTAGTGAAAATGTTTCAGTACGCATGCCAGCGGGATAGACACGTAAAATACGCTTATCGCTGCTAATTTCATAACCATAAATATCCTCAACAACCTGCAGCGCTTCACTCAATGTCACTCCTTTTAATGACAAAGAAATACTGCCTGTCACATCGGGATGTACCGCGACGCTTAACGGTGTTCCTTGGATTAAACTAGGGAAAAAAACCTTAGCATCGATATCTTTAGCTGATACATCAAAACGTCGTTCATTGCTTACTGAGGGTGATAAACCTGATAATAACCCTTGGGAAGTCAGCTCATTTTGAACCGACTCTGGCATTGCCGCTGGTGGAGGGGGCTGATTGTTATTTTCAATTTGAATAGCATCACTCAAAACAGATTGAGACACCACAGGCATGGGTCTGTCGATAGATTGGCAAGCCACTAATATAAACACTAACAAAGGTATCGCTATTTTAATCACTATCATGTGCGCTAGTTCCCTTTAGCTCTGTTATGTTTTGGTACATATTTAATGTTCGCCCATCGGCTAATAATACTGAACTTGTGCCTATTTGAATTATTTTGACCCCTTGCACCCTATCACCAACGATAAAAACTTGCTGGTTAATCACTGCATGGGCATTGTGTCCTTTATTCATCACACTATTAAGCACTAGGGCATTCTCTTGCGCCGATTTAGACAATGGCACGGCATCCGCCCCAAAACCTGGACGTGTTGGATCCCTTAAATTTTCGGCTTGTACCTTAACCGTCAGCATCAGCATCAGCATCAGCATCAGCACGCTCACATTAACCTTGACTTGAAACACTGATAAAGTCCTTATTAATACTCAAGCTATAAAGTTCTAAAACCACATTAGCCACAGGGTATTCATCCACCTCATATTCCATACGCTTCCAATACAACTTACTTGGCATCGCTTCAATAGCTTGAACAAATTTAAATACCGCAAAATAATCCCCTTGAAATGTCAGGCGAATACCATGACTATATAAATTCATTTTTTTGTCTGCACCAACAGGCAGTAGAGGTTTAGGAGCAATAGACTGGAATTCTTGTAGGGTTACCCCTTTTACTTTTTCAAGTAACTGACCTAATAACATCGCCATGTGTTCAGCGGGCACCATATCGACCATTTGAAAAGAAAGCTGCTTATCTACATCGCGACTTTGCTGCTCTAACGCTGAAAACCGAGTGGCATATTCATCATTAGGATCTTGAGCCAGCCTTTTTTTATACGCTTCGGTCTGTTGCATCAATAGGGTATTTTCAACAATAATATTCTTATTTTTCAGTGTTAACTGATCATGCTTAAGCAGCAAAGATCCCAACGGGAAATAACACATCACACCCACAAGTAGAAAAAGAACCGATGCCACCATAAGTCGCTCACGCTGACTTAACACATCAAAGCGGGCAGCTAGCCCTTGCAATTTATCTTTCACTGGCTTCCCTCCGCTCCTGAGATACTGGTTAACGTAAATAAGAGGGGTTGATTTTCACCTCGACTCATCGTCATCGATGCGAACCTTTGCTCCTTTAATGTCTCAGTCATCTTTAGCCTATCAATCCACAGAGGAACACTATGGGGTGTTGATGTAAAACCTTCAAACACGAAATCATCACTTTCAACTTGGAATCGACTTAGCCAAAGACTGTTATTGGCCACTTGAGCAAGATCTTTCATCAATGCAGAATAACCGCTACTGGTGAGTTCCTCTCTTTGATTCAGCTCACCTAATAATATTAGTTTAAATTCAATCTGCTGCGCTATTAAATCGATTTTAGTCACCAATTTTACATCCGGTGAACGCTGGGCTATTTTCGCTTCTAAAGAGACTTTATCCTGTTCAAGAGTCTTTTTTGTACTAGCAAGCTCTTTATATTCAGCCTCCAAACCTAAAACAAAGACATAATTGACCGTCGTGCCAACAAAACTGCAAACCAATATCACCACTAACCCAATAAACATTCGATGGAAAGAAAGCTGTAACTCAACAGGTAAAAGTGATTCTGAATACAGATTAATACGCGTCTTAATGGTCATGTCTGACCCCCCACAACATCCACTTTATCTCGACTCATTTCTTTTAGTGCTAAAATCGCCATTTTTGCCTCAACACTTTCAGCAATAATGGCGTTCACCTCTTGATTAAAGTTAACACTAATTAATTCGGCTAACTTTTCAGCCTGACCATTGATTAGCAACTCGATAGATGACACTGGAGCTTGATGTAACTGGCTTTCAAAATAATCCATAGAACGCTGTAATTCGAGACTTAAATCATCCGCCATCCCTGACACCATCTGTTCAGCGCTAACCGTGTCTATCTGATTAAACCCCCTAACCCTTCGCTGCATATACAGCTCGCCTTGCCTAACAACGGTCAACAATATCTCTTGTCCCGAAAAATGACTGATCACCAATTTCGCTTGTGGCTCCTCCCAAAATAAATTAGTCATTGCCATCTCTTCAATATTTATCCCCACAACCAACATGTCATGCTCTTTAGCCGCTAACACCATGGCTGCCATGCTATTTTTATCAACCACTGCCACAGTCAACTTGGCATCGTTTTGTTGAGGTGATTCAAAATAATCGATATGAATATCGGTAATCGCTTGGCTAACCATATCTTTTACTGTCCACATTAATGCCTGAGTCATTTCCTCTGGCTCAACATTGGGCTTATCGACTAATAACAATTGATAATATGATGAACTTAACGTGACCTGCAGCACAGCTGAACCGAACTCCTTGGACAGAGCGGTAAAAAAACTAGACCAATTAGTGCCATCAAAGATGAATTCTTTTAGCTCAGTTTGGGAGAGGTCTTTATCCTGAACCTCATCAACTTGACGGTAAGCGACAACTTTATCAGCACAAACATAAATCCCGATCTTACCTTTGGTATTAGATTTGTGCCAAAAGGCCAACCGACTAAACAGACTCTTTTTCATCACAAGGTACCTATTTGCCGTTTACGCATATGAGGCTATTACTTGGTTTGTTGGCCATTAACAAGGTGATAATGGTGAATCAATACCAACAAGATTAGCTCACTTCCTACCAAAGTATATAAGCAGATAACAAATTTGGTTGTGAATATTACAATGACTAAGCTTATAATTTTGTAGAAAAACACTGAATTAATATCAGTCGTAAGCGAAAGATAGGCACGCAACTATTGCACGTGTAGCGCATGGGAAAAGGATTAATTGAATGGATGTTTCATTAAATTTTGCTAAACTTTTTCAACCGGATCACTAAACATGCTTCCCTGGCCAGCACTGACCCCTAGGATTTTTAAGGTTTGCCACTCTTCAAGAGACTCGATACCTTCGGCAAAAACCTGTACATCTGTGTGATACAAGCCACCAATGAGACTTCGAATAAACAACTGATTTTCTTGTCTTAGGTGTATTTGACGCACAATCGATCTGTGTAATTTAATGAGGTCAAAGCTGCATTCTTTAATATATTGCGTACCCACAACCTGTTGACCAACTCTGTCAACACACAGATTAGCCCCCATTTTTTTGATCATATCGAGTTGCGAGGCTAACTGGTCCCTATTATTGACCACTATGTCTTCATTGACCTCAAATATCAGCCGTGGAGTAAGATGACGATATTCCAGTAATGTCGTTTTAAACCAATGAATAAAAGCTCTGCTTAACAGGGTGTCTAAGCTTAAATTAATACTATATTGAGTCAGAATATCATGTCGGTCTCCAAGTAAATCAAACAGTACCATTTCGATCACTTGCCGTTCAAATTGAGGAATTAGACCACACTTTATTGCCATAGGAATATACAATGTCGCGCGAATTAAGTTTTGTTGATTATCACGAATTCGGCTCGAAACCTCTAAGTGGTGGATCTTAGAATCACTATCAACAATTGGTTGGGTAAAAACCACTAATCGCTTATTAACTAGTGCGTACTCTAAAAAGCTTCTCCAACGAACTGACCCTTTAGAAAACTCCTCATCCACAGCTCCCTTATCATACATAAACCAACCGCTAGCACCTTGAAATTGCGCGGCTCTTAGAGCACGTTCGGCTTCTTCGATAAGCTGCTCTTTCAACCCACCAACCTTAAAATAGGCGACACCGATATGAAAAAAATCATCGCGGTTAATCATCTCTGGAAAATATTGTGTCATGCAAACTTTAAGGAATTTAGCGGCAAGTTTTTCGACATCTTTAAGTGATATTTGGGGCACAACTATGGCTAGTTGGTTGTAAGAACGACGTGAAAAAATACTGTTTGCTTGGCTATTTAATATTTGATTAATATCATTAATCGTTTGATGTAATATTTCACCTATTGGCTCATCTCCAAACTCTTGTTGCAGTAGATCAAGCGCTTCCATTTCCAATAAAAAAAGCGCTCCTGGAGCCATCATACCCGCATCATTACTTAGTGCATCTAAACGGTTTTTCAGAAATAACCTATTTCCGATACCCGTTTCAGCATCAAGAAAAGTATTTGAGCGGATAAATTGATCAAATCTCGCCCTCTGTTTTTGTGCATCATCTAACTCTAACAACATATGTGTCAACGCACGATTAATCACCCTAGGCTTACCTTCCCCTTTCTCAGCTAAAGCTTGTTCATAGTCACCTTTGAGGATTGATTTACTGCGCAGAGCAAGATCTTCAATACCTTGCAACTGTTCAGACAGCCACAGGTACCCAAAACGAACAAAAACAATAATAAAAATAATACCCGTAAAAAAAACAATTAAGCCATACCAACTAAAACGATACATTTTAAAAGGTTGAGGCAGCTTCATTGATAAGCTGAAACCTGACAACTGCTTATCATAATGAACAAAACTAGTATAATTTTCATTAGAATCATATTGATAAAGAATATGACTCTCATCTTTTAATACAAAATGACTAACCTTGTAAGCAGATAAAATAGCAGGAAGCCAAGATCCTAGGGAGTCTAATGTCCCATCACGATCAAAGTGATCGACTAACATTGCCTCGACTTCAGCCACCTTCTCCTGTTGAAATTTAGAGGTTAACTGCACGAAACTGATTAGTGCTATCAATAAAAAAATTAAGGCGACAGCAGACAATGACAATAACCAAAAACTGGTTAATTTGTTTGTTAAAAGTCGAGTCAGTTTCATGCTCCGCTTCCTGCAGGATTTTATTATGCTAGGTTAACATAACTCAAACCAAAAAAAGGGGCCTAAGGCCCCTTTCTTATCTTATTCATGTCTGCTTAGCTAAGATAATTTTCAGGTAAGGCTGTAATCGCCGCAACACCTGAATCAATCGCTGCTTGAGCCACGGCTTTCGCTACGTTAGGCAATAAACGAGGATCCATCGGTTTGGGGATCACATATTCAGGACCAAAACTTAATTGACTCACATCAGGATAGGCAGCCACAACAGCAGCGGGAACTTCTTCTTTAGCCAACTCTGCAATGGCATATACTGCAGCCAATTTCATCTCATCGTTAATTTTCGACGCACGAACATCAAGCGCACCACGAAAAATAAATGGAAAGCACAACACGTTATTCACTTGATTAGGGTAATCACTGCGACCAGTACCCATGATAAGATCTTGACGAACTTGGTGTGCTATTTCAGGTTTAATCTCAGGATCGGGATTTGAACAAGCGAATATCACTGGCTTTGGCGCCATTAGTGCTATATTTTCAGCACTTAACACATCAGGTCCCGATAAACCTAAGAAAGCATCAGCGCCTTTAATCACATCTTCTAAGGTGCGCTTATCGGTATTATTGGCAAATAATGCTTTATACTCATTAATATCTTCACGGCGAGTGTGAATAACACCTTTTCGATCTAACATATAGATATTTTCACGCTGAGCACCACACTTAACCATCATTGTCATACACGCTATGGCTGCGGCGCCCGCTCCCATACAGACAAAAATAGCATCTTCGATCTGCTTACCTTGAATCTCAAGCGCATTAAGCATCCCAGCAGCAGTAACGATAGCGGTGCCATGTTGATCATCGTGGAAAACCGGAACATTACAGCGCTCAATAAGCACTTTTTCGATTTCAAAACATTCTGGCGCCTTAATATCTTCTAGATTAATGCCACCAAATGTATCAGCAATTGACTCTACCGTATGAATAAACTCTTCAGTGGTACGGTGCTTAACCTCAATATCTGTCGCATCTATATTTGCAAAATGCTTAAATAATAATGCCTTACCTTCCATAACAGGTTTAGATGCCAATGGTCCCAAGTTTCCCAGCCCTAAAATAGCAGTCCCATTAGAGATAACTGCAACAGTATTACCCTTGGCTGTATAGCGATAAGCATTCTCAGGGTTAGCAGCAATTTCGCGCACCGGCTCGGCAACACCTGGGCTATAGGCTAATGCTAAATCCATGCTGGTTTCTGCTGGTTTAGTCAGGCAAACGCCTGTTTTTCCTGGTACTGGAAACTCATGGTAATCAAGGGCTTGCTGTCTAAAATCTGACATTTTTTTAATCCTGAAAATACGGCAATTAAACTTTATTAAGGTCTATGTTATTCTATTTTTTTACTTTTTAAATACTAAAAAAATAGCAATAACAATTGTCGCTACGATACTCGAAAAGCTATCATTTTTAAACAATATATTAGGAAAATATCAGCTAAAGGGAGGGATTAAAGGCCAAAGGGGTATTTTACAAACTTATCTACTGCTCAAAGGGACAAATTAGTTCGGTTTTTTGTAGGAAAAATACGACAAAAAAGCCCATTTACTCATCATAAATCGAATAAACAGCAAAAATATTGCTAAAATTACCAAAAATTACAACGGAAATACATTTGATAAATCTTTTTAATCTAATTTAAGCCATTTTTGCCAATGTTTAAAATTCATCATCAATATTCGACATAATATTATCAATATGGTAACAAAAAAGCGCCATAAGGCGCTTTTTTAAAAATTTATGTTGAAGAATAATTAAATGAATAATTACTTCTTACCAAGTGCACCAAAGCGCTTGTTGAACTTATCAATACGTCCACCAGTGTCTACCACTTTCTGTGTGCCAGTGTAGAACGGGTGACATGCACCACATACGTCCAAATGCAAAGACTTACCTGCAGTTGAATTGACTTTGATGATGTTGCCACAAGTACATGTTGCAGTAATTTCTGCATATGCTGGATGGATATCTGCTTTCATTGGGATTACCTCTCGTTAAAGGCCATGTCGCTCTCCCAACCCGAAGTCGGACACCACATGAAGTTAATAGAATATTTAGGCGGTGTATATTACAGTGATCATCTGAAACCCACAAGATAAACTTATTCTTCGTGATGACATATTGAATGACGACTGAGCGGATTCAGGCGCTAGGGCGAAGCAGGATGCCCGAGCCGAGCATAACGAGTTCATCAATTTCATGAAGACCGCCATGGATGGTGGGAATGTCGTTAATGCAGGAGCAATTAACGCCCTTGAACTCTGTCACTTCTCGACATGCTAAATCCTGCATTTTGAGGTAGCTTGGGTATATAACATGACCACTTTACATGCTGCAGACAAAGCCAGTAGACAGCATTTTAGCTTCCCACAAATAAACATCGATTCCTTGCTTAATGTTAATCTCATTAAAGAGTAGCCCTTACCCGATAGCCTGAGTACACTAACCAATATCATTTGAGTAGAGCTTTCATCTATATGCCCTTGTTTGTCGAGGTTGCCCTTCCTGTACCTTTGCGGCAAACCTTCAGTTATAAAATACCTGAAACACTCACACTTACTCCTCAAAAAGGCATGCGGGTTAAAGTCCCTTTTGGTCGTCAACAATTGATCGGTCTTATTACCGGAACATCAGATACCTGTAACTTAAAGCCCAATCAAATAAAATCGCTTATAGCGCTACTTGATAACGAACCATTACTGCCAGATCCTCTTTATAAACTCACCACTTGGGCAGCAAGATACTACTTCTGTAGTGTCGGACAGATGATGTCTCAAGCCTTACCGGTTGCATTGAGAAAAGGTGCTGAGATATTAGCCGACACTCGTATTTTTTGGCGGACAACATCTGCAGGCAACGCTGCATCTCTGGACGCTGTTAAACGCGCCCCAGCACAAAGGAAAATACTCGAATTACTACAGCAATCAGAACTATCTCAAGAAGAGGTTGCTAGTTTACATTTAAGTCCATCAGCCCTAAAAGCATTGCAAGATAAAGAATGGATCACCAAAGATGAGCGCATCAATAAGCTCGATCTCTCTTGGCGTGAAAACCTTGAGCTAGGTGAAGATCCATTAACATTGAATCCCGAACAGGCCATTGCAGTAGCGACACTTAACCAACAAACAGGATATCACTGTACCTTACTAGAGGGGATAACTGGCTCAGGAAAAACAGAAGTCTACCTCGCCCTGTTAGAAAGTGTGCTCAAAAAGGGAAAGCAGGCACTCATTTTGGTCCCTGAAATTGGCTTAACACCACAAACAATCAGCCGATTCAAGAGTCGATTTAACGTCACTGTCGCTGTTATTCACTCTGGACTAACCGATAACCAAAGACTGATTGCTTGGCGCCAAGCAAGAACAGGTGAGGCCGCAATCATCATAGGGACACGTTCGGCATTATTCACCCCGATGGCCTTTCCAGGGGCTATTATTCTTGATGAAGAACATGATTCTAGCTTTAAACAACAAGAAGGAGTCGGCTATCACGCTCGAGATTTAGCTGTGATGCGTGGACATTTAGAGAAGATCCCCGTGCTGCTTGGCACCGCAACACCGTCATTAGAAAGTCTACAAAATGCCCTTAGTGGTCGCTATAAACACCTTGAATTAGGACAACGTGCAGGTAACGCTGAGAAAGTACGGCAAGGGATCATCGACATCAGCGGTCAACCTTTAAAAAGTGGGCTTTCTCATGCACTTCTCAATGAAATGCGTATTCATCTCGATGCCGGCAATCAAGTTTTATTGTTTCTTAATCGCAGAGGTTTTTCTCCTGCATTATTGTGCCATGAATGTGGACATCTACATGAATGTGATCGATGTGATGCCTTCTTTACTGTACACCAATCTTTAAACGAAATTCGTTGCCATCACTGTAGTAACCAATACGCGATCCCTAAGCAATGTCACAACTGTGGTAGTACTCTGTTAATGGGGCAAGGCGTAGGAACAGAGCAACTAGCTGCAGTATTAGAAAAGGAGTTTCCAAAATATCCCGTGGTACGTATAGATCGTGACACAACGAGTCGAAAAGGGGCATTGGAGAGCCATCTCAACGCTATTCATAAAGGGGAATATAAAATATTGGTTGGCACTCAAATGCTGGCTAAAGGTCATCATTTCCCCGATGTCACTCTCGTTGGATTGTTGGATGTAGATGGGGCACTATTCAGCGCAGATTTTAGAGCGCCAGAGCGCTTTGGGCAGCTCTATACACAGGTATCAGGTCGGGCCGGGCGAGCCAGAAAAAAAGGCACGGTATTAATGCAGACACATCAAGCAGATAATGCCATTTTACGTGAGTTAATGCATGTCGGTTATGGCCAATTTGCCCGAAATCAGCTCAGCGAACGAAAACAAGCACTCCTGCCACCAGCATGGAATATGCTATTGCTTCGCGCCGAGGCCAATCAGGCAATCGATGCCGAAAACTTTCTCAGTGAGGTGGCTCAATTGCTACCACAAGATGAAGAATGCGAAGTAATCGGGCCTATGCCAGCGCCTATGGATAAAAAAGCGGGCAAGTATCGACGTCACCTTATGTTTCAAACTCTCTCCCGCCAACGTTTACAGCAAGCTTTCGAATCTGCTTTACCACATATAGAAGCGCTACCATCAGCTAAGCGTTGCCGTTGGAGCATCGACAGAGACCCACAAGATTTACTCTAACGACTCATTGTATTCATTTATAGCCCCTTAGCCTTGTCATACAGCAAGGCTTTCTATCCGTTAATATCAAATTTCCATTAAAAAGTGCAATAAAAGTTATTTTTATGATAGCAATTGACTATAACAAACGGCTAAAATGTGCGGTTATCATTCATTATTTTAATCATTAGTAAGTGTCGATAAACGCCAATGAAATCACATATACAATCTTTGCTCGCCCAAGCCATAGAACTTCTTAAACAACAAGAGGTTATTCCAACTGATTTTGAGGCTCGTATTCAGGTCGACCGAACAAAAGATAAAACTCATGGTGATTTTGCAACAAACCTAGCTATGATGCTGACTAAAGTTGCCCGTAAAAAACCAACCGAAGTCGCTCAGCTCATCATAGAGAGCTTGCCTGAAGATAGTCAAGTATCAAAAGTTGAAATAGCAGGTCCAGGCTTTATTAACTTTTTCATCGATGACAATGCGTTAGCCAGCCAGCTCACACTTGCCCTTAAAGACGATCACTTAGGCATTTCATTACCTAAGGCTCAAACTATTGTTGTCGATTATTCAGCACCTAACTTAGCCAAAGAGATGCACGTCGGTCACTTGCGCACAACCACTATTGGCGACAGCATGGTTCACGCGCTTGAGTTCCTTGGCCATAAGGTGATCCGTCAAAACCATGTCGGCGATTGGGGCACTCAATTTGGTATGCTACTGGCTTATATGGAAGAGCTACGCGCTCAAAACGGCGAACAAGCTCAACTCGCACTCTCTGATCTTGAAACCTTTTATCGAGCAGCGAAAGTTCGCTTTGATGAATCAGAAGAATTTGCTACTCGCGCCCGAAAATTAGTGGTTGAATTGCAATCAGGCAATGAGTACTACAATAAATTATGGCGTGAATTTAATGACATTTCACTCAGCCATTGCCATCATGTGTATCAACTGTTAGGCGTCAGCCTCACCCGTGAAGATGTCCGTGGTGAGAGCGCGTATAATGACGACCTCGCGCAAGTTATTCAAGATCTTGACGCACAAGGATTACTGTCTGAAAGTAATGGCGCTAAAGTCGTATTTCAAGAAGAATTCAAAAATAAAGAAGGTGAGCCACTTCCTGTTATCCTTCAAAAAGCTGATGGCGGCTACTTATATGCCACCAGCGACATGGCTGCCATGCGTTACCGCGCGAATGTATTAAAAGCTGATCGCGCACTCTACTTTGTCGACCTGCGCCAAGCCTTGCACTTTCAGCAAGTGTTTGCACTGGCTCGTAAAGCAAACTTTGTTGATGACAACATCAGTCTTGAGCATATGGGCTTTGGTACCATTAATGGGGATGATGGTCGCCCATTTAAAACACGTTCTGGTAACGTGGTTAAATTAGTCGATCTGCTTACCGAAGCCAATACCCGAGCGCTTGAACTGGTGCGCAGTAAGAATCCTGATATGGATGAAGCTGAGCTGATCAACATCGCTAAAGTCATCGGCATCAGCTCAGTAAAATATGCTGAACTGTCTAAAAATCGTACCAGCGATTATATTTTTAGCTTTGAGCAAATGCTCAGCTTTGAAGGCAATACCGCGCCTTATCTTCTTTATGCATACACTCGCGTTACAGGCATATTTAAACGTGCAAGCGATGTCGATTTAACCGATGCTAGCATTCTGTTAGAACACGATAAAGAAAAAGAACTCGGCACAAAACTTGCCCAGTTTGGCGAAGTCCTTTCACGCATGGTCGCTAAAGGGCAGCCTCATGCCTTATGTGGCTACCTGTTCGAGCTCGCGGGTGCATTTTCAAGTTTCTATGAAGCATGCCCAGTGCTTGCAGCTGATACACAAGAGCAAAAAAAGAGTCGTTTATTACTCGCTAAGCTCACCGCTAAGACACTGAAAAAAGGCTTCAGCCTGCTAGGGATAGACACCTTAGAACGCATGTAAACACCCAAGCTACACTGAAGGATGCTGAGGGTCACACCCTCGGCATCGCAGTGTAGTACGATAGTGACACCGAGTATGGACCAAAACACGGTATATAAATTCAATGAGCAATCGCGATTACGCTAACAGAAAGCCCACCAAAGGCAAGGTAAAATCTACACGTAATAAGAATACGGGAGCAGGTGTCAAGCGCTTCCCTTTTCTATTATTAATTATAACCATAGCCCTAGTTGGTGGATTTGGTTACTTCTTGTGGAACATCAACAATAGCGCCAGTAACATTGAACCTGTCGTGATTGAAAAAAACAAGAAACCTGTCATAAACAAAGATCAAAACGCACTGCCACCTAAACCGAAGGAAATATGGACCTATCAACAAAATTTAAAAAATAAACAAGTTGAAGTTGATATTTCAGAAGCTGAAAAAACCAAACCATCGCGGCCTTATCAGATGCAATGTGGCTCTTTTAGAACTCTATCCCAAGCCCAAGAACTCAAAGCTGTTATTGCTTTTCAGGGATTATCAGCACACGTCAAAAAAGTAAAAGGCACCACGGGTGACTGGTACAAGGTGAGCCTAGGTCCATATGACAGTAAGCGTCAAGTAGAACGAGAGCGGCATGTAATGCAAAACGCCGGTATTAATGGCTGCATCATTTTATTTTGGGAAGGGGCTTAACCCCTAAAAGTGCCCTCAAAGATACGATCGTATCGCGATGAGGGCGATCTTTTCAATGCCTATCCTTGATATTTCCCCCTCTCTACCCCATATATCTTATATCACCCACTGACGACCTTTATTCGTCAGTTTGAGAAGAGGATTCATGAGTGACCACAATCGTATCAGTTCGCCGTAACAATCAGGTCGTTATCGCTGGAGATGGCCAAGTTTCACTTGGTAATACCGTCATGAAAGGTAATGCAAAAAAAGTGCGTCGCCTTTATCACAATAAAGTATTAGCGGGTTTTGCCGGTGGAACCGCCGATGCTTTTACTCTATTTGAACGCTTCGAAGCTAAATTAGAGATGCATCAGGGACACCTAATGAAAGCCGCTGTCGAAATGGCAAAAGACTGGCGCAGCGATAAAATGCTCCGTAAATTAGAAGCCTTACTTGCCGTCGCAGATGATACTTGCTCATTAATCATTACTGGTAATGGAGACGTTGTGCAGCCAGAGAATGATTTGATTTCAATTGGATCTGGTGGTAATTTTGCCCAATCTGCAGCTACCGCTTTACTTGAAAACACTGAATTGAGTGCTTTAGAAATAGCAGAAAAATCGCTAACTATTGCAGGTGATATCTGCGTGTTCACCAATCAATTTAAAACAATTGAAGAATTAAATTACTAAGCAAAAGCCTAGACTAAGCTTAGACTCAATACTGATGTGAATTCAGAGGAAATGATATGTCTGAAATGACCCCACGTGAGATTGTCCATGAATTAGACAGTCACATCATAGGCCAACATAATGCGAAACGCTCAGTGGCCATAGCCCTACGTAATCGCTGGCGTCGTATGCAGCTTGATGCTGATTTTCGTCAAGAAGTCACCCCAAAAAATATCTTAATGATCGGCCCGACAGGTGTCGGTAAAACAGAAATAGCTCGCCGCCTAGCGAAACTTGCCAAAGCGCCTTTCATTAAAGTCGAAGCCACTAAGTTCACTGAAGTCGGTTACGTCGGTAAAGAAGTTGAGCAAATCATTCGCGATCTCACCGATTCAGCCATAAAGTTGACTCGTGAAGAGCAAATGAAAAAATGCAAAACTAAAGCAGAAGAAGCAGCCGAAGAACGTGTGCTAGATGCTCTTTTGCCTAAGCCAAAAGAAGATTGGGATAACGAAAGTAAAGACGACTCATCCACTCGTCAAGTATTTCGCAAAAAACTACGCGAAGGCCAGTTAGACGATAAAGAAATTGAAATAGACGTCTCTGCACCTCAAGTTGGCATAGAAATCATGTCTCCTCCAGGCATGGAAGAGATGACCAACCAGTTACAAAGTATGTTTCAGAATATGGGACCTGGTGCCAGTAAACGCCGTAAAATGCCAATCAAAGAAGCTTATAAGCTGATGATTGAAGAAGAAGCCGCCAAACTGGTTAATCAAGATGATCTAAAAGAACAGGCTATCGAATTGGTTGAACAGCATGGTATCGTGTTCTTAGATGAGATAGACAAAATCTGTAAACGTGGTGAATCTTCAGGTCCTGACGTATCCCGTGAAGGCGTACAGCGCGATCTGCTACCATTGGTCGAAGGTTGTACAGTAAATACTAAACACGGCATGGTAAAAACAGATCATATTCTATTTATCGCTTCTGGTGCGTTTCAGATGTCTAAACCATCAGATCTTATTCCTGAGCTGCAAGGACGACTTCCTATTCGTGTAGAACTCGAAGCCCTTACGGCTGATGACTTCAAACGTATTTTAACTGAGCCTCATGCTTCATTAACTGAGCAACACGTTGCCATGATGGGCACTGAAGGTGTCAAAATAGAATTCACTGAAGATGGTATCGAGAGCATAGCTCAAGCAGCCTGGCAAGTGAACGAACGCACCGAGAATATCGGCGCTCGTCGTTTGCACACTGTCATGGAAAAGCTGACCGAAGAGCTTTCTTACGAAGCGTCAGATAAATCGGGAAGCACCTTTATTATTGATGCTAAATACGTGAGCGATCACTTAGATAATTTAGTACAAGATGAAGATTTAAGCCGCTTTATTCTTTAACATCACCATTGCCTGTACCGAGTTAACAAGCATTTCGCCTTACTCGGTACTCGCTATGCTATTGAGTAACCTATATGGCCACCTTTACAAACTCTCCTACCGTCACTGACATAAAACTTAAACGTAAATCACGCCTGCTCGACATCACCTTCGACACAGGTGAAACATATCAACTGAGTTGTGAAATACTCCGTGTCTACTCTCCTTCGGCGGATGTTCATGGTCACGGTAAGCCAGTATTAGTCACGCATAAGAAGCAAGTCAACATTAATACTTTAGAAGCCGTCGGCAACTATGCGGTTAAAATCACTTTTGATGATGGACATAACACCGGACTTTTTTCTTGGAAACTACTGCATGAGCTTGCCAGTAATCAAGTCGAACTATGGGAAAATTACTTAAGCAGATTACGTGCAGCCAAAGCGAGCCGTGAACCTTTGATCGAAATGGTGGTAAAATATCATCAATAGAACAACAGCAAATTAATCTAGCTTTTCTATGCTCACCTTAATCTTTTTAGTCTCTCAAACACCCCTTTTTTTACACATATTAAACATCAGATTTTACATTCAGCCTTGGGGTTTATTTAATTCGACTTGGCCAGGGTGTCGTTGGGGCTTCAAATGAAGGTTCACCAAGTACCGGACTAGAAAGCACATAGATGCCATGATTGGTAAACAACCAAAATAAATTACGATCATATTCTACATAAACACTGTGAGACAAATTACCTCTCGCATATTCAACAACGCGTTCAGTGTTAAATGGTGGTACAAAGTAAGCAGTAATTTCAGGTTTGTTCACATTACTCACATCAAACACTTGAAGTCCTGCATTATAAAAATTAAACGGTAAAATATTATCTTTTGATGTTCCAGGTTGAGTGTAATAACCTGTTCGCTTAGGCCCAAAACTACCTTGGCGTTGGCAAAAGTCTGTAAATTTAGCATCACTTGGTGGTTTAGGGCGCGGTAAAACACCAATTTTAACTGGTTTTTCAGGGTTATTGACATCAATCATATGAACATCTTTATATGGTTCCCAGCAATCTTCATTTAGAGGGTAACCGCTGAAATAAACAATACCTGTTTTCTCAACTTGAGATACATCGATAAAATCCCCTTCGGTGCCAGCCACACTTGGGGTAAAATTCAAATGACTCACAACTTTCATATCACTTGGATTTGAAATATCAATCACATAGAACCCTAACCCCCCCATTGCAGCGTAACCATACTTACCACCTTTTTCGGCTGATTTAGGAATAAACAAGGACATACGTGCACCCATCCATGATGTACGATTACCTGCTCTTAGGTTTTCTTTAAATACCTCCTCGTGCTCTTCATTAAAAGCGATTTGCCCCGGTACCGTTAACTGATCTAAAAATTTGGGGTTACTTGGATCTGATATATCCCAAGATTGATAACCCGCAGAATATAAATCATTTGGGTATTCGGTTAAGGCATAGCTTGCATCAGGTGCCGCAGCTACATACATAATATCTCCGCCAAAATAGGACGGAATATCACGCACACCTGAGCCTTGCTGCTGACCAATTGCAGCATCAGGGTGTTTAATATCAGTTGTTCGCTGAGACAACAATTTCCAATCTTTTGGTAAAGGGCCATTCATTTCATAAACTTTAAAGCCCTTTAGGTGATTAGCCTTACGAATTTTTTCAACATTTTCCGGTTGCATACGCTTATTTTTTAACAAACCAAAACGGCGTACTTCAAAAGCTTGCACCATAATGTATTTTGCTAGTTTTTCATTCCATTGGATTGAAGCAGCACCGAACATATCGCCTTCTTCATATGGATTTTGTTCGGCTTCATCAGCACCATTTGCCCCCCAAGTGTGCCCACGGGTTAACAGTAATTTTGCATCTTTAGGATCAGTAATATCAAAAATTTTCAAATCACGGCGAACGTATTGATACAGATAACGATGGCCATCGAAGTCAACAATATTTTGCCAAGTATGAAATGGCTCAACGGTGATAGGATAATACGCTTCAACGGTCATGTTTTTTATGTATTGCTCGGTATCCCAGTAATCTAATTCACCATCAAAGCGAATATTCTCATGAGCATCACGCGTGGCAATAGGGTGAGTAAACTCACCTGTTACCTTATTTAGTCCATAACTTCCTTTAGCGGGATCGGCGGGCGTTTTATCGATACTTAAACTATCACTACGTGCTATCCACTTATCTTTAATAACGACTTCTTTTATTATGTGCCCATGGCTATTATTTTTATTTTCTGAAGATGCGGAGGCAGACATCATCAATACAAAACTAGCCACCACACTTAACAGACATCGCATCGACCATGGACTTAACTGGTTTTTATTAGAGATATTTTTTTTCAAAAAAACCATATGTCCTCTCAGGGTAAATCTTGTCATGAAAAATTTAGAATGGAAATATTTCCATTTTAAAGCGATATAATTAAATTGGTTATTTTATGATATACACTCATCACTATTAAGCTATAACACTCAATGGGCACTCATAATATTTTTAACATATCCTTGTGACTATAATATGTCCATCATACTTACGGACTCTCTTACGTATACCACTAGATAAATGACAAGCCAAGACACCAAAACCAGACTAATATCACATGCATTTTTGTGACATTAGTCAAGACGATTTGATTACTGAGCGCTGCAGTAAATCGAATTTACACTAGATATAGCTTCGATAGTAATGGTTGTATCTTTCGTAAAATCAAAGTGGAGAGCAGTGTTATCATTATTCAAACATTCACCTACTCCACCCCAATAACTAACTGAAACAGTAAGGTTTTGTTGATCACTGATAATCCCTGTACTTGAAGAACCCCACGATGTTTCATCATATGTACGAGCTTCACCCTGATTAAGCCAATCAGATTCAAAATCATTAGTAATTTTTATGCTGGCTTGATAGCCCTGTTGATTATTAACCGTTAAGTTATATGGCCCATTTGTAGGCGGAGTGGTTCCTTCTAGGTCATTTAAATCACGGTGCAATTCAGATTGACCTGGATTTAAATATTCCATGTAAGTTATGAGTGTCGACATACCAGCATACTGGCTGTAACTATTTTTTAATGTTTCAGCATTAAATTGGTTATTATTTGTATTGCCTTCAGTTAATAATATTATCGTTTTATTTTTTGGCCAGCCACCTAGTTTAGACATAGTGTTACTAACCCAACTTGAGAGCTGTGAATTTGAAGCTGATGTCATGAGATGATATTCATCTAATACATCTTCATTTTGTGCTAAGAAATCTCTAAGGTAGTTATTATAAGGACGCTTCCAATAACCTGAGTATTGTGGAATTGTAATTTCTAAGCTTATATTGGGATTATCATCATGTAATTGACGTAAAGTCATCGCTATTTTATCATAGAATTCTGCTTCTGTTTCATCCACAAAATTTCCCGTACGCCAGCCATCATGCTCAATATCGAATGAAACACGATGAATATCAACTGATGATAATTCAATTGAATTCTTGATTAGATTATAGAGTTCAACTTGATCACATTCCATAATAGGATCGCTAGATGTAGGACCAATTGCTCCGCCAAAAACTAATCCAAGCTTCCCACCTTTTTGGGTAAATCGCTGGTACTCATTTTGGTGGCCAGAGATAGGGTTAATACCTGAGCCATCAGTAATATTGTCGATGTTACAAGTGGCATTTCTGTTTATTAGAATGAAGCCAGCGTCAACATCTTTAATACCATATTCATCGACCACTCTATCTAGCATCTTACTATCAGCATTTAAGCCATAAATTCCTAAATAAGCAGCGCTTGGGTTATTATTAGCAAAGTGAGTAGAACTCTCTGCTGAGAATACAAATGCAGAAGATATAGCCAAAGGCAGCGCTAATAATACAAATTTTTTCATCTCTATTTTCCTATTTAAACAATAAACGTCTACATCAGATCACAATTTAATTAATTTTGGCACGATGTTGTTTTAATTTTTTAGTGTATATTTGATTTTGCATGCGTTACACAAACGCTAATAATGCGCTGAACATAAGTGTTTTTATTACTTTTTGGTAAAACTTCTCGAAATTTTATTATGCGCCCCCGATTCAGCCTCACAATCCATTTACATCATTCAGTACGCTGCTGACGCTTTTCTATTAGTTATGATCTAAAAAGGTATAATTTTTATTGTTATACCTACCTATAACAGCGCTGTCATAACAATGTGTGTTTTTTGATTAAAAATCAAAAGATTATTTGCATCAGTTTGTAACCAATACGTGAGCCAACCCTATTTCAACGTTGATAAAATAAGTTAAAACGTTAAAAATGTTAAAAATGTTAAAAATGTTAAAAATGTTAAAAAATCAATGAAACATATTCACTGTATGACACTCAACTTCTGAGTGCCACATGACCCATAAGATCTCGTAACGTTAAAGATGATTTTCATTATTAATCAATATTATATCGAATATAAAACAAGTAACTGAACATGCTCCCTACCGTTAATACTACGCGAGTAAGGCGATGGCGTATCAAAGTCCATCACCAACTACAACGCCCTATTAAAATGGAATAATGATGAAATTGAATCTGGTTATCTGTATCTTTAATTACACTGCAGCGGTAAAAAAGGCCATTATCTCAGCTGTCGTCATTTCTTTTGTTTCATTGGAAAAACAATAATAACTCGGTCGCATGTCACTAAAATATTGCATATCCATTTCCAACCCTTTTAAATTTAGGATTAACTTCCTCGGCAACGATTTTTACAGCACCACAAAGGCAGTTGGTTTCTGAGTGAGACATTTTTATAACACCTTAATTGATGAAAACATATACTAGGTTAAGTTGCAAACAACAGCCAGTAGCTATTTTATTCGACTTAAAAATCCTTGTCATAAGTCACTCATAACTTTGCCTTGATTAAAGCAAAACCAGCTGCTTAACGTAGGCTACAAGCTTTAATTCTGAGTGTAACTTAAATAAACATAGATAGATAAGTATAGTGAATGGACTAGATTGGCTCTCAACTGTGAATACATCGATATTAGTGTGGAGTGTATACTAAAATTTATTCCAGCATACACTCACCTAATGAATAACGAAGCTATAACATCGTTTTATAGATGCTATCACCACCAACGATTGCTTCTAGTATTTGAATATCTTTGATCCTTATAGGATCGACCTTCAATGGGTTTTCTGCAAGGATGGTAAAATCTGCCAATTTACCGGGTTCGATAGACCCTTTAATATGGTCTTCAAAATTTTGGAATGCACTATTAATCGTCGTTGCGCGGAGAGCTTCTAACGCAGTGATAGACTGCTCACGACCAATAACCTGACCACTGGTAGACACACGATTGACCGCCGACCAGATCATCAACATAGGATCCATTGGCACAACAGGTGTATCTGTGTGAATAGTGAACCGCATGCCCCTATCTGCAGCCGATTTAGTAGGACTCATACGAAAGGCACGTTCTGGTCCCATAAAAATGTCTCGGTGACGGTCACCCCAGTAATAAGTATGAAGCTGGAAAAAAGAAGGAATCAAACCAAGCTCTGCCATCTCATCAAGTTGATCTTCTCTCGCCATTTGTGCATGGATTAGCGTATGCCGGGTATCTTCTCTAGGAAATGCTTCCTGAGCTTTTCTAAAAGCATAAAGAGCATCGTCAATTGCTGCATCTCCATTGGCATGTAAAAACACCTGTCTTCCTGCTGAATGTATTTTCATGATCCTATCAGCCAATTTCTCACGATCATGTCGAGGATAACCACGGTAGTCAGCATCACCATTAAACGGAGTATAATAAGGTTCACTTAGATATCCGCTATAACCTTGAATTGAACCATCAGCTACCTCTTTGATACCCCCTATGATGAGTTTATCGTTATTGAGTGCCAAATCATAAGCCTGCTGTGAATCTTCTAACGTCGGCCAGGCAATAACGTGAACGTTAAGTAAGTCATCTTGTTCTGACGCCATTTTAAGCAATGAAATGAGTTCGATAGAAGCTAATCCACTATTTGCTGTAGTAACACCTTTTGCAGCATAAATATCAGACGCATAGCGAATTGCTGCAAGCATTTGTTCTGTCGTCATCGCTGGGATCAATTTACCCACCTGATCGAACGCTGGTGGCTCATCAAGGACACCCGTTGGTTCGCCATCTTCATCTTTTCTGATCACTCCCCCCTCAGGTTGAGGCGTAGCGTTCGTAATTCCTGCTAATTCAAGTGCAAGGCTATTTGCAACGGCTAAGTGGCCTGACGTATGAGTAATAAGTATTGGATGTTCTGTGGATGCCCTATCTAAATCATCACGTGTAGGATGGCGCCCTTCAACCAATAAAGTATCATCGTAACCGAAGCCTTCTATCCAATCCCCAGCGGGAATGTTGTTTGCTTTTTCTTCTAATAAGGCAATGATATTCTCAATGCTCTCAACAGTCCCAATCGGGGGACTATTGAGGTTAATCTGATACAAGCCAACCATGCCTGTCATCACAAAGTGACTATGGGCATCATAAAAGCCGGGGATCAATGTACTACCTTGTAAATTAACTACCTGAGTTTCATCACCTATAAAGTGGGCTATTTCGCTATCGCTTCCGACAGCCAAGATATTCCCATTCTTGACAGCTACAGCTTGAGCAACTTCATCCGTTTTATTTAGCGTCAGTATGGTACCACTTATAAAAATACTATCTGCCATCTCACTCTGCTCTGATATATCATCATCGCAACCGGTCAATAAAGACCATACACCAATAGATATTGAGGTAATTAAAGCTAATCGTTTTATCATTCTAAGTACCTGAGTATAAAATTACCACTAATTAGAACGTTATTTAAACACTGATTTTTTATACTTTTAATCTTGCATCAAAATTACGATTTACGTATAACTACTGACTGAATTTACTCATTATTTTTTATATGAAACAAGTTAGATCACTGTTAGAACATGAGTTCACTACGCTGGAAGAAGCATTCAAAAATCATCCTAAACATCGCTGTAGAACGCGTGCTCATGCAATATTGAGTAGTTATCATGGATTCAGTCTCAAGCAAATTGCACAAATATTATTGGTAAAACCCAGCACCGTATCTGGATGGATAGATCTATGGTTTGATTTGGGGATCAGCTTTCTTTATGACGGTAAGCGAACTGGACGACCAGAAATCTATAATGAAGCTGAAAACTTACAGTTAAAAGAGTGGGTCGATGATGAGCCTTATCAACTTAAACGAGCTCAGGCGATAATGGCATCAGAAACAGGCAAGAATGTCAGTAAATCAACGATAAAAAGAACATTAAAAAAAAATTCAATTATAGCTATAAACGTGCCAGACATAGCCTAAAAAATCAACGTTATGAATCAGACTTTTTAGATTGTCAGCAAACATTAGCAGACCTCATTACAGCTGAAGAGGCTGGGAGAATTGAGCTCTTTTATTTTGATGAGTCTGGCTTTAGCCAGAAGTCAAACTTACCCAGCGCTTGGTCTCCAAAAGGAGAGCCGTTAGTGATGCCTTCATACTCTCATAGCAAGAGGCTTAATGTACTTGGTTTTTTAAGTAGAAAAGGAACACTTGTTTACCATACCACTGAAAGTAAAGTGAATACCGAGGTTGTTATAGAAGCTTTTGAGCACTTCATATCGACTAAACGTCTTGATAAATTAACGATTATCTACCTTGATAATGATTCATTTCATCGCGCTAAGCGTTTTAAAGAAAAGTGCTATGAATGGTTACTAAAAGGGCTTGTCATTATGTATTTACCTGCTTATTCTCCCGAACTCAATATCATTGAAATACTCTGGAAAAAGATCAAATATGAATGGCTATCTTGCCATGCTTTTATCACGTTTGAGACGCTAAAAAATAGTGTGAAAGACATACTGGATAATTATCAGTCTAAATATTCGATAACTTTTAGTTAAGCACTTATGACTCCTATTATTGTTATAATATGACTGCAGTTATTTTATGATCACGCTTAGTAAATTTATCATTCTCTTTGGTGTGCTCTATCTAGAGGCCAAGGATAACCAACACATTTTGGGTATCAATTAAAGATCTGTGCAGGCTCATATATCATCTACCAAGGTAGACCTGTACAAATAACAGACAGCCGAAGAAAGGTACCAGATAAAAAATGTGTAAACTAGTCTTTTTCGGCTATAAAATGTATAACTGACATTAGCTCCTAGTGATACTGACAACATATAAACATGAGCTGGCATAGTTAAGAAACAACCGCAGACATCCTTCGTTATCCCCATTATTAATTCTCTTCTAACGACAAAGCGCCACACAAGGTATGCTGTATTTTCTTACATCCACTTACGATTATTGATAGTGAAATCTAATTTATGCTGGTGCTAACGCTTGTGGTAGGATCCTCATCGAAAATTTAACTAAGCAATAAAATGAGTAATAACGTAATGAGTAGAAAAATTGAATTATTGGCACCTGGTGGGGATGTCGATGCAATCAAAGCCGCGATTGTTGCAGGTGCAAATGCCGTCTATTGTGGTCTAGATACATTCAATGCCCGTAATCGGGCGACCAATCTCTCATTCGATGACTTGATCGGGGTCATTGGGCTAGCACATCAATATCAGTGTGAAGTCTTTCTCACCATGAATATCGTGATCCTAGAACAAGAGTTTACTGGTTTAATTAAGCTACTTAATCAAATCGTTAATATCGGCATAGATGGCATTATCGTGCAGGACTTGGGCATATTTAATTTGGTCAAAAAATATTTCCCTAGTCTAGCCGTGCACGCCTCAACTCAGCTCACCACCCATAACCCAGGGCAAATACGCTTTTTAGCTAAAATTGGCGCCACTCGCGTCAATCTATCACGTGAATTAAACTTGAGCGAAATTAAGAGTCTCACTACACTCGCCCATGAGCATGACGTACTCACCGAAGTATTTGTCCATGGTGCACTGTGTATCGCCTTCTCTGGTCAGTGTTATTCAAGCTCTGTCAGTGTCGGTAACTCAGGCAATCGCGGTCGATGCAGCCAAGCTTGTCGGGATGAGTATGAAATCACCGCCGCAGGCAACAAGTTCCCATTAAACCTAAAAGATAACTCAGCCTATTTCGACCTACCTGAATTAGTCGATGCTGGTGTCGATTCATTAAAAATAGAGGGGCGTATTAAAGGTGCTCAATATGTCCATACCGTGGTAGATAGCTGGCGTAAGCAGATAGATCGATTTATCGAAACCGGCCAGTTACTATCCGACAATACGCAACTTTATAAAGTTTTTAACCGTGACTTCACCAATTCTTTTTTAAAAGGCAACCTCACCAAAAACATGTTTATCGATAATCCCAGAGATAACAGTTTTAAACATGCCAACGATGAACATAATGCCATTTCTGTGGTGCAGATCCAGCAAGTTCAACAAGGACTTTCAGAAGAAAAAAATGCCATCGGTGCACATGTAGTTGAAAAAATTAAGCACTTAAGCATCGCCAAGCAAACATTAACCATACATTTTAGCGGGCAAGCCGGCAAACCACTAACAGTCAATGTCACCACAAACAAGCATAATTTTTGCGTACATTCTGAAATGCCGCTTATCGCATCAGAGCAAACATCAGTGGATAAAAGCGCCATCGAAAAGCGCTTTAAAAGCCTACAACAGGGCAAATATTCCTTACAAGCATTCGATTTTTGCGACCTTGAAGCTGGCCTTAGCATCCCATTTAAGGAACTTACTCGCATTAAAAATCAGGTCGCTTTTCTACTGAATGATAAAGTGAGAGTGATCCCAGCAGTCAGTCTGCCAACGCTGACCAAACATAGCAAGCTGACAGAGACACCCACACTATCGATACTAATAAGTGATGAGAAAGACCTGCACCTTGCTGATATCACCGACGCAGACATCTATTTTAAATTACCTGAAAGTTTTAAAAAGAATTGTACTAAATACATTGATATTTTATTAAGAAACCCAAGATTAATCCCTTGGTTTCCTGCCGTACTCATCGGTAAGGACTATATCGAGGCGGTAAAAATTCTTGAGCAAGTCAAGCCGGTACGAATCGTCACCAACAATACTGGCGTGGCATACAAGGCATTTGAAATGAACATCGACTGGATCGCTGGGCCTTTTTTAAATACGACTAACTCTCATGCGCTATTAACCTTACAGGAAGAATTGAACTGCTCCGGTGCGTTTATCTCCAATGAGATAAACCAAAATCAAATCAAAAATATCGCACGACCAGAAAATTTTAAGTTGCTCTACAGTATCTACCACCCCATTCTGATGATGACCAGCAGACAATGCTTCTTTCAGCAAACTGTCGGCTGTAATAAGCCCAGTATCGAAGATGGCTGTATGCTCAAATGTGAAAAAGCGACCACAATTACGAATGTCAAAGGCATCTCTTTTGCCGTCGATAAGCAAAAAGGCGGTTATCCCAGCATCTATAACCATGAGCAGTTTTTAAATATGAATGTCATCGAAGACTTTTCACACCTGTTCGATGAATTCTTTATCGATTTGACCAATATCGGCTCGGGATCCAAGGCGGAATTAGATAAAACGGAATTAATTCGTCATTTTGAAAAACTAATCAAGGGTGACAGCGAGGCAAAAATACAGCTCGATGCCATGGTGACGGTCTCGACCCATGCCCAGTACAGTCAGGGGCTCTAATATTAGCGATAGTAAAACCTATACCAAATAGACACTCAAGCTATTATGCCGACTTTACTGTCGGTGGGTTTAATCTTATTGACTAATGTATCCGAAGCGCGCTTCTATGTACCTATTTAAAAACTGATGTAGAATAGCAAAACACAGCAGTGATAGAGAAAATTGAAGGTTCTCAATCACTGCTAATCAATGCACAATATTCCTTCAAAATTCAAAATATTCGCGTCTGGAGATCTGTTATATTATGGATAGTCTGCGTCCCATCTGCAATAACAGCTATGCCATTTTCTTGCATTATTTTAAATACATCCCAATAACTAGAATTGGGATTGCCTGGTTGGGCAACAAAACCGACAGGACATTTAGCACTTACCATTTTATAATTCTGTTCTGAAATAGTAAAATAGTTAAAATAAATACTATTAGATAAAGACTCTCTCCCCCATGTACCTTCCACTTGAATATAATCATTTGAACTATTTAGTAACCAAACCCAACAACTAGCATCAGGCTTAGCGCAGTATACTGATGTAGTCTCTGTGCTGAGGGCTGGCATCACAATACAAGTCAAAATCACAGTAATCAGTAAATGATATTTACCCACAAAAACCTCACTTCACTTATATTTGTAAGAATAACATCAAATTATTAATTATAGTCACTTAAATAAATACCTATAGTTAATAAAAAGCTAACAACACAACAAATAAATAACAAGTAAACATCAATGATATTTAATTAAAACAAAGCAACACTGTGTATTACTTATGTAGTAAAACACTATAGTAACACAAGAATATATACTTGTATCATTTTGTTACGCAGGATAGCACCATTTAAAAATACAATTTCACTTTTAGTGAATAACTATATATTTAATCAACTTTAATTAGATTTATACTGTGAATACATGGGATGAAAAGATGTTTCATACTCAATTTTAATCTGTATTTAAAATAATAAATTAATCTTAAGTATAGTAATCAAAAATTAAGTACACTGAATTTGTATGCTGTTCTATTTATAAAATAAAATCACTCCACCTTAGAGTGATTTGATTCAATCATAAATAAAGCTAAATTAAAAAATCATTTAGCGACTTTCCTGCTTCAAGCGCATTTTTGAAAACTGTAGGCATTCGGCCTTGTCCAGTCCACGTTAATGGCTCTCCACCTGAATTGATTTTATACTTTGCTGGACGAGGTGCCCGTTTTATTTTCACCGCTTTAGTATCTGAAGTCATACCTATATCTTCAATAAATAATCCTAACTCTGCCATTTGCAAACGTATGGCTTCTATTTTCTCCTTACGTTCAGCATTGATAACCAGCTCTTTATCGACTTGTTTCTGGCGAGCAGCAATAAGCTCTGTGAGCTTAATCCCAAAGGTTTTTAACTCTTCAAGGGGAAGATCTTGAACCGCAGTTTTAAATCGACGTCCATGCATAAGAGTTTTAATAAATTCAGACAAAAGGTTTTCCTCGTAAAATGGGTAAACAATAAATTAGGGCGATATGATTAACTCAAGCGAGGCAAAAAATGCCAGTTAAATAACAGTTACTAACCCTAGTAAGATAAGGGGCTGCTTTATATTCAGTTAGTAGTTAATTATTTGATATAGTTCACTATTACATCATGCCATATCATTACCTTCTTCATGCTTCAGCTCCCTCTGTTTCGGTTATAAATTACCAATTTTTATCCTCTAAAACGTACAATCCCCTTTAGAAGGAATGATACCATAAAGTATGATTTTCACTTTAATCAAAGAAAATTCGAGCAGATTTATAATTGCAGCAATAATTTTAAACTTTGATATCATAATAGAGCATAAAGACTATAGAATAGTATAAGTCCTCATTTCATTAATAACATCATCTAAACTAATGACAATACACTAAAACTACCTAAATATGATTGGTTTTTCATCTTTAGGCAGTTTAGCTATATAGCATAATGAACATTATGCTATATTTTTTAGTCATTAAAAAAGAATAGGATACATTCCCTCGATGGTGTAACTGATTTCCTCATCAGCCATACGAGGATCCATGTCAATAAATACACTTTTGGGATAACCATACTCATAATCAAAACTAGAATTAATTATATGAGCAGTATTATTTGCCTGCATCAATTCTGAAAATAACATTTCTATTGTTTTAAACGAAGCAAGGTAATTATCCTCTACTTCAACATCAGTATCTACATTAAAAGCACTGACGACTTTATTATTAATGACAGTGATGCGATAAACTGTACCCGAATCTTGACAGTAGCAAGAACGCTTGAAATCATAGCCATAATTAACAGTTCCCTCTTTATACCACTGAGAATATGCGCCATAAACCTGAGGAGTAAAGTCTTTGGTAAAATCTTGTGGGAAGGCTTCTGCAGACACTGAGCTAACTTGTAATAACAAGCCTATAAATAACGCTTTTTTCATATTAACTTCCAATACTCGATAATTAGCATATATAAAGAAGGATTTTCAAAAAAAACCTTCTAATATTTTAAATTTGCAACAAATCGAGTGTACACGCACCAACATCGATAACACAACAACTACATACCCAAAACCTTATATCAACATGTTATTTAATAAAAAAGTATTAAAACATTAGTTCTTCCTGACTTTTTCTAGAGTATCAGGACTAATAATTAAAAAGGTTAAGACTCATCATTATTAATAATAATGAGCATATATAGAAAGTTAGCCATGAAGATTGATAATTTTTATATTTATGCAGTTCAAAAATAGAACAAAATATCGGATAACTTCAGTCTTAGTTCAAGCTTACATCAAGGCAGTTATTAGCAAATGGCTGGATCTTATAGGAAGAATAACAGCCATTTTTTATTTATAAAAAAGTATCCTCTACTAATTTTTTAGCATAACTTGCTCTTTCAATATCGATGATCTCGACCGTTAAGGATGTTTGCTCTAAATCTAGTAAAGTTAATTTTTCCAATACTAGATTTGATAACTTCATTTTTTTATCTTGAGTTCTCCCCTCCAATAAGCGTATGGAAACATGAATAAATGCCTGTTTTCTTTCTCCCGTTTGATAATAAACATAAGGCAGCGCTCTTATTTTTATATCTGGCCCCTCAAAGAGCTTAGAACTAAAGGCCCCTTGATACACGAGATCGACTAAAACAGAAGGATTAAAACGTTCTTCTAAATCTGTTGAATACTCAACGATACAATGAGGCAAAATAACATCCTTATATTGATAAAATTAGCCACCAGTAAACTGCTGCCACCATGAAAGTGGCTCACCACAGTTTTTAGCTGGATGATAGCTGGCTTCTAATGCAGGAAGTGCCATTACATTGCTACAGCCAGCTTGCTTTGCAACGCCTGTCGTGTTGTCGAAATACCCATTGACAACACCACTTACTGGCGTAGTTCTTAAACTTATCGGTGGGCGAATACCAAGGAAATCTTGATAAACAGCCATTGCGCCACTACTACCATAGAGCCCTGTTTTGCCATTATCATCACGCCCTACCCAAATCGCGGCGACGTTACGCTCATCAAACCCTGCAAACCATGAATCTCGAGAGTTATTACTTGTGCCAGTTTTTCCAGCCAGTTTAGTATGAGGGAATGCACGCCCAAGTCGAGATGCCGTACCAGAGTTGACCACTTGCTGCATCCCATATTGCACCAAATATGTCGTACTGGGTTTCAATGCTTGCTCCTGCTCTATCCGAGATACAGGTAAAGGCTCGTTGTCCATATTCAATACCGCAGTCACAGATGAAAGCTTCCTATAACGTCCATTATCTGCAATTGTTTGATACACCTGAGCCACCATCAAAGGCGACCCACTAACAGCACCTAATAGCATTGAGGGATACTCTGAAATGGTATCTCTCCATCCTGCCTTATCCAAGGTCGTCGCAACACTACTGACCCCTATCTCCATACCTAAATTGACAGTTGGTACATTGATAGACTTTTTAAAAGCTGTAAGTAATGGCACCTCTCCTCTGAATTTTTTATCGACATTCTGAGGTGACCAGGTTTTACCTTGGCCATTATTTAACGTAATAGCTTGATCTCTTAATGGGGTCGCCAATGTATATTTAGCCGGCTGAGCTAAGGCCGTAGCATAGACAAAAGGCTTAATTAATGAACCAATTGGCCGTCTAATCTCAACCGCTCTATTGTACCCTTTATAGCTTGGTACTTTATCACTAACCATCGCCGCTATCCCTGCAGAATATTTATCGGTTATCACCATGCCAACCTGTAAATTTTTATCATTTTTCCCAAGGCGGGCCATGGTTTTTTTCACCGCTTTTTCAGCAGCTTCTTGAGCCATTGGATCTAACGTGGTGTAAACCTTAATCCCTGACTGTTTCAACAAAGAGTCGCCAAAACGTCGATTAAGCTCATGTTTTACCACAGCAAAAAAAGCAGGTAACTTTTGGTGCACAGGCTTATCAACACTCCTTAAACCTAAGGGAGACTCCACCGCTGCAGTATATTGCTCCACACTCAGCTTGTCGTCCTCCATTAAGAGACGTAACACTAAATCACGACGATTTGTTGCCCGCTCAGCGTAGCGCCAAGGGTTGTAATAGGAGGGGCCTTTAATGACAGCGACAAGGAATGCTTGTTGAGGTAGCGTTAGTTCAGCAATTGGACGACCGAAGTAAAACTGAGAAGCTAATCCCATGCCGTGCACACCACGAGCCTTATCTTGTCCCATATACACTTCATTTAAATAAGCTTCTAATATTTCATCTTTTCCATAGCGAAAATCAATAATAAGCGCCATCAAAGCTTCTCTTATTTTACGCACTAAAGAGCGTTCACTGGAAAGAAAAAAATTCTTCGCAAGCTGTTGAGTTAATGTCGATCCCCCTTGCACCGTTCGGCCAGCACCAATATTCACCATTGCGGCACGCATAATGGCAAAGGGACTCACGCCATGATGTTCATAAAAATTACGGTCTTCGACTAAAATCAGTGAGTCAATAATAAGCTTCGGCATTTTATCTTTTGGCACGAATAAACGATCTTCTCCATCACCGGTGATGATACGATCAAGCAGCACTGGCTCAAGATGAAACACCGCCAATTGACGCTTATCAGACTCTCTTGCTACTGAGCTTACACCTTGTGAGTCGAAGGTTATCATGACTCTCTGTGAAACCTGAGATCCCTGGGGATGCAGAAAAGGGCGACGCCATAAATCCACTCTTGTTTTAGACGCAGAGAACTCACCCACCTGTCTTGGATTAGCCACTTTACGGTAGCCCAATAATTTCAACTCAGCGATCAACTGTGCATGACTCACGGCGACACCAGGATAAAGTGCCATAGAACGACTGAATACTTGAGCTGGCAAGTGCCATTTTTGCCCTTCAAATTTACGTGCAATGATCTGATCCAAATAAATGCTATAAATCAATGAGCCTGCTAAGAAAACAAGCCCCAACTTCCAACTCATTGACCAGATCTTTGCCATGAGTCCTGATGATTTTCTCGTCATTTTTGCAGTACGTTTCGTGGGTGTTTTTTTTGCCCGAGATTTAGACACTGTGGTCTTTCTAGTGTTCTTATTTGATGTATCTTTACTTGTCATTGTCATTCCAAAAAACGTATTGTAGAATCAAGGCAACTTGCCTGTATTGTAAAAAAACTCATCATTGTGTCGCTTGATTTTCTTTTGCTAGCCTTTATTATTTAGCGTTTTTTTCTTGGTAAATCGAGTCGGCAAGGTATTCGCTGGATCATCAGGCCAAAGGTGCTTAGGGTACCGACCTTTCATCTCCTTTTTTACCTCAACATAAGGTCCTTGCCAGAAACTGGATAAATCGGCAGTCAATGCCAGAGGCCGACGAGCAGGGGAAAGTAGTTCCATGATAACGGTTAACTTACCATTAGCCAAAATGGGACTTTGCGCCATACCTAACGCCTCCTGAAGGCGCACACTCAACAAAGCTCGCTCTCCGTCATAAGTTACCTTTGCTTGAGTCCCTGTCGCCATAGCCCAATAACAAGGAAATTGCTTATCAAGACGCTGCTGCTCACTCCAGTTGAGCCGATTTAGCAGCAGAGTATAACAGTCTAGCGACTTCAATTGTGACAAGCTTCTGACATCAGTTAAATAAGGACCTAGCCAATCTTCTAGAGTATCGGTAAGGCCATCATCGCTGATATCCGGCCAGTGATATTCAGTATCGAGTTTCGATGCTAATTGAAGTCGATTTTGTAATTGTACAACCTTCTCATCCATCCTTAATAGGCCAAGACCTTTATGGTGAATTTGCTCAATAATAGCCGATTTAATTTGCTCAGGATCTGGCTTACTTACAGCGGATTTACTTAATACTATCTCACCTATACGCTGTTGAATTTCAGCGTAAAAACGTCCCTTAACCTCGTCCCACCCACAGTGCGACTGCTGACAAACCAAAAACGCTAATCTCTGTTTAAATGCCTCGGCATCGATTTGAGCTGCCAAATACACTCGTCCACTGCTTTTGCCTGCATTTTCCTGAAAGTCAGCCACCACCAGCCAATCTACCGAAGATAAAGCATCATGTTCTGGTAAGCTCACCCCGGTACCATTAGCGAGTAAGTACCCCGAAACACCCCGGTTTTTAGCCACTCTATCTGGGAATGCAAGCGCAAGTAAAAAAGCAATATCATCATTGGAAGCATGTGCAATACATGCGGATAGCTCAACATTGACTTTAAGTCTCTTCATCCACTGCCTGATCTGCAGACCCGACTCACCTTGAATAGCCTCCCTCAAGTAACCAACAATATCGATACCATGACGACCACGGGTCCGAGACTCCACTATGCCAGCCAGAATACAAGCAAGGCCGATAAGCTCCTTTGCCCCAGAACCCTGAGAAAGGTATTTAGCCTTGAGTAACATATGTGCCAATCTAGGGTGGCAGCCAAGTGTGTAAGCCTGACGTCCATGTTGAGTTATCTTTCTTTTTTTATCTATAATATCAAGTAGTTCAAGCAAATTCCAAGCTGCCTTTTCATTCGCTTTAGACGCTGGTGTGAGCAAGGGTAATTCACTGAGCGATTTAACTCCCCAATAAGCGCAATCGAGCACCATAGGGACAAGATCAGCATGCAGTATTTCCGGCTCATCAGCTTTAAGTAATCGTCCTTGCTCCTCCTGACTCCACATACGTAGGCAATAACCCGGCGCCAAACGACCAGCACGGCCACAACGTTGCTCCGCAGAGGCCTGACTTATGCGCTTCAGCGATAAGCGAGTCGCGCCAGTTTTGGCATTAAAGCTGGCCTGACGCTTATAACCTGAATCAACCACCATAGTGACCCCTTCTATTGTCAAGCTCGACTCAGCAACATTGGTTGACAACACCAATTTACGTTTGCCATCAACCGCCGCGGCAATCGCTCTGTCTTGGTCTTTAGGGGGTAAACTGCCATAAAGTGGGCAGATAGAAAATTGACTGAGATCGAGGCGAGTGGTTAAAAATGCTTGCAACTTCATGATCTCACCTTGACCAGGAAGAAAGGCAAGCAAAGAACCTTTGGAATATTGAGTTAGCTGACTGTCATCTGCAAGCATATCGACGATGCACCTGCCCATATGCTCAACCCATTGATACGATGAGCGATGGTGCTGTACAGAAGGAAGTGCCTTATACCCTAATTCAACAGGAAAGCTACGTCCCTCACTTTTGAGCAAAATAGCCTCAGGCATAATCTGGCTTAAAGGTAAACCAGAGAGGGTTGCTGACATCGCCAAAATCTTAAGGTTTTCTCGCAACGACTCCTGGATTTCCAACGCTAAAGCTAAACCAAGATCAGTGGTTAAATGCCGCTCATGGATCTCATCGAAAATAATCATCTCGATCCCATTTAACTCAGGATCATGCTGGATCATTCGCGTTAAAATACCTTCGGTGACGATCTCTAAACGAGTCGATACTTGACTACGAGACTCACCACGAACCCGAAAACCCACCTCTTCACCCACTTTGCAACCTCGTTGGCTGGCAATATAATGGGCAACGTTCCTAGCAGCAACTCGTCTGGGCTCTAACATCAAGATTTTGCCCTTAATCTCGCCCCAATCCAGCATAGCTAAAGGAAGAGCTGTGGACTTTCCTGCACCTGTAGGCGCCTCTAATATGACTTGATTGTGTAGACTAAACGCCTCTCTTAATGGTGTAAGCAGGCTAAGTACAGGTAACAGTTCCAAGGGGGCGTATCTCATTAACACTTTGAGCTCAGTGTACTAGGATTGCAAGGCAAGTGAAATACATTGATGGGTGAGTGGACAAGTACACTCCTAGATCTAAAAGCGGCGTATTCACGCCGCTTTTAGCTCGTCTTTATCGCCAACAAGAGCGGTCAAAAAAGTAAATCTAGGGCTTAAGAATCTTGCAATAACGCTGTGATGGTAAGCATACCATGGGTCGTCCCACCCGCGGCCCAAAGCGAATTGGGTTGATCGGCAAAGGCCGATGCCAAATCCATATGCAACCAATTCACCTCCGGTGAAACAAAACGCCATAAAAACCCCGCTGCGTTAGAAGCACCACCCGCACCACCGCCTTTCATTGCACGACTGTTAGCCGTATCGGCATAGGCAGATGGGCACATATCTCGATGCCAAGACTCTAAAGGCAGTGGCCACACCCGTTCACCCACCTCTGCGGCTTTAGTCTGAGCTTTAAGCAACACTTCACTCTTAGGAGAGAAAATAGCATTGTAATTGGTGCCGACTGCCATCACAGCCGCGCCCGTTAAGGTCGCGGCATCAATGACCAATTTCGCCCCCGTTTCACATGCAGCTTGCAAACCATCAGCTAACACCAAACGCCCCTCTGCATCTGTGTTGACCACTTCTACTGTCACCCCATTTTTGTAAGTGATGATGTCACCCAGTTTATAAGCGTTACCACTGATTAAATTTTCTGCGCAACACAGAAACAGCTTAATGCGTTTATTCAGCCCTTGTTTAATCGCTAAACCAAGGGCCGCAGTAACCGTTGCCGCACCGCCCATATCACACTTCATGCCTAACATACCTTCTGATGGTTTAATACTGTAACCACCAGAGTCAAACGTAATGCCTTTACCCACAAGTGCAACAGATACAGAGGCATCACCCTCCAAAGGATTATAATCAAGTTCTAACATCGCTGGTGGCCGTGCACTACCACGGCCTACCGCATGAATACCCTGCCAGTTCTCCTCTAAGAGCTGATCCCCTTCAATAATACGATAACTCACCTTGTCACCACCTAACTCTGACAACCAGTGTGCTGCTAAAATTGCCAGTTTAACTGGTGCAAGGTTTTCAGGAGTTTCATTGACTAAATAGCGGGCAAAACTTGCACTTGATAAGCGATGAGTCAACGCTATCTGAGTCGCCTCATCTCCTGTCCAGATAATTTCAGGCATAGATTTCGCGGTCGCAAACCCTTGCGCTAGTGACCATTGAGAATCCAAATCCCATCGTTCACCCTCTAAAGACAATTTCATTAACCCTTGGCTTCTTAGCTTACGTGCGGCTTGTTGAATTTGACGCAGTTGATCACCTTCTTTAAGATGTATCACAGCTTGATTATTTTCAAAAGTGACATCTGCATTGCCCCAGTGAGCTGCTGGCGCCTTTTTCGTAAGCGTTAATACCATTAAATCAGTCATATTGTTTCCTTCTATTTTTATCCAATTCCAGCTTTGACAACAAGTTTACTGCGATCAAAATTAATCTAAAAAAACGACTACTTTTTAACGAAAAAAGCCTCGTTTTGTGTGGGTATTGATCAGTAAAACCATTTAATCTCTATGCTTTATGACTCATTAATAGCAAGACCTGTTAATCTGACTATATTATCAATAACCATTGAATTCAGCATGCAATTTACTCCCCCGCTAGAACAAGGCATTTTGATCAAACGCTACAAGCGTTTTCTCACCGATATACGTCTGGCCGACGGCAGTGAAGTCACCATCCACTGCCCCAACACTGGGTCCATGAAAAACTGCCTTTTTGAAGGCCAAAAAGTGTGGTTTTCACACTCTGATAACCCTAAACGAAAATACGCTAGAACATGGGAACAAGCTCAGTCTGATACAGGAGATATAATAGGCATCAATACTGGTCGTGCAAATCAACTAGCAGAAGATGCCATAAAATCTGGAGTCATCACAGAACTTCAAGGCTATGACAACCTCAAGCGAGAAGTCAAATATGGGCTTGAAAATAGTCGCATCGATATTTTACTCAGCGATGATAATGGCAAACATAAAAAACCTAAACCTCTATGCTACATTGAAGTAAAAAGTTGTACCTTACTGGAAGGTGAGCAAGGTTATTTTCCCGATTCTGTCACCACTCGTGGACAGAAGCATTTACGGGAACTCATAGAAATGGTCTCATTAGGGTATCGTGCAGTCTTATTATTTGTGATCCAACATACAGGAATAAGCTCGGTCAAAGCAGCAAAACACATCGATCCTGATTATGCACAACGACTCACACAGGCACATCAAGCAGGTGTAGAAATATTAGCTTATTATACAGAAATGTCGCCAAATCAGGCTTTCTTGCTTAAATCATGCCCTGTCAACTTCTAATTTACCCCTAAAAGTTGAATTAATTACAAATAGGGAACATAGTCAAAGGATATTGATAAATACATACAAATAATTTGCTTGGTTTATATCTTTCTGCTATAGATATCGCCCTTAAAATACAAGCGCCCTAATAAAGCAAAAGATTAACAGGAGATGCGTTATGCCAGAAGGCACTAAAAAACTTGGCGTGCTCGCTATCGCAGGTGTAGAAGCTTATCAGGAAAAACCTGGTGAGGAGTACATGAACACCGATCAGCTGAGCCACTTTAGAACAATTCTGGATGCTTGGCGAAACCAATTGCGTGAAGAGGTAGACCGTACTCTTAATCACATGCAAGATGAAGCAGCAAACTTCCCTGATCCTGTCGACCGTGCAGCGCAAGAGGAAGAATTTAGTCTTGAACTTCGTGCGCGTGATAGAGAACGTAAACTGATTAAAAAGATCGAAAAAACAATTCAGAAAATAGATGATGATGATTTCGGATTCTGTGATTCTTGCGGTATCGAAATTGGTATTCGTCGTCTCGAAGCTCGTCCAACAGCCGATCAATGCATTGACTGTAAGACACTGGCTGAGATAAAAGAAAAACAGATGGCTGGTTAACCTACCCTTATTAAAATCATCGATAGATTATGCGGAGCTTGATTGCTCCGCTAAACTATCCGTGATGAATATTTCCTCAAACTTAATTCAACTATCACTTTTATCTATCATTATCAAAGTCTAACTAACCTTAATACACTCTCTGTTAACCTCTAGACATCACAGTGTAACACTGTCACAGGTAACGTCATTTTGAGCTTACAAACACTCCATAACAAATCATTAATGCAAACCCCCTATGTCGGGCGTTTCGCTCCTTCTCCATCAGGCCCCTTGCATTTTGGATCATTAGTGGCTGCATTAGGGAGCTATCTTAGGGCTCGCTCTCAAGGGGGAAAATGGTTAGTGCGCATCGAAGATATCGATCCGCCAAGAGAAACTGCCGATGCTGCCAATAAAATACTGCATACATTAACCGCTTATGGCTTGGAATGGGATGAAGAAATTTTATATCAAAGTCACCGAGTCGATGCCTATCAAGATAAAATTAACCAGCTACTTACTCAGGATAAAGCCTACTACTGTCAATGCTCTCGCAAGCAAATTCAAGCCATGGGCGGCTCTTATGATGGCCGCTGCGGCCGATTAAAGACCCCACCTAGAAAGGGCGCTATTAGGATCAGAAATTCGATAGCCATCGATCATTTTCAAGATCAACATATGGGTAAAATTAGTACTGATACCACTTTTGCTGGTGAAGATTTTATTATCAAACGAAGTGATGGTCTCTACGCTTATCAACTTGCCGTTGTGATGGATGATGCTTACCAAGGGATCACAGAGGTGGTACGTGGTTGCGATTTACTCAATCCAACCTGTCGACAAGCCAGCCTATTTAATTTATTTGAATATCCGACACCTCTGTGGTTACACCTACCTTTAGTCTGCCATGCACCGGGAATGAAGCTCTCTAAGCAAAATCACGCACAGGCTCTTGATACTCGGCAACCGCAATCAAGCCTCAATGCTGCGCTCGCTTTTCTAGGCCAACCAATGATCCAAAAACACACTGACATTCGTATTATGCTGGCTCAGGCGGTGATTCAATTTGATCTAAAAGCAATCCCTAAACACGCTGAAATCATCCTATCGAATTAAAATTAGCTCATCTACATAGTGATGTTCCGCTAAGCTAAACTGCACTCTGAAACTGCATTAATGCTACCTATACTCATTATCGCTTATTTGAGTTATCATACCCACTTATTACAATCCATAATTTAGTTCTATGTTCGAGGTGTCCCATTTTCCGCCGTATAAGCAAATTCTGTAAGCAACTATTTGACAACAAACAAACAGCTGAAAAGACCACACAAACAGGTCTAACGTTGTCGGTTGTCCCGAGACAAGATCACTCTATCTCTCGTAGTCAGATGAGCGAAAATGCCATAAAGGTACTTTACCGACTGCATAAGTCAGGTTTTAAGGCTTATCTAGTCGGTGGAGGCGTGCGAGATATTTTACTTGGGTTTCAACCTAAAGATTTTGATGTGGTGACCAACGCAACACCCGAGGAAATAAAACACCTGTTTCGTAACTGTAGGCTTGTTGGCAGACGCTTTCGTTTAGCACACATCGTTTTTGGACGTGATGTTATCGAAGTGGCGACACTGCGTGGTCACCATGTTGATAACGAAGAAAAGATTTCCAAAACCAATGCCGAAGGCCGTCTTCTACGTGATAATGTGTATGGCAGCATAGATGAAGATGCCGAGCGTCGTGATTTCACTGTTAACGCCCTCTACTACGATATCAGCGATTTTTCTATTCACAGTTATGGCGGTGGCTTAGAAGATCTTCATTCTCGTACAATTAGAATGATTGGCGATCCTAATACCCGTTATCGTGAAGATCCAGTCCGTATGCTTAGAGCTGTTCGGTTCGCCACTAAACTTGGTATGACCGTTGAAAAAGAAACCGCAGCGCCTATTTACCAGCTTGCTCCATTATTAAAAGACATCCCTGCTGCACGTATGTATGAAGAAGTGCTGAAACTTTTCTTCAATGGGCAAGCAGAAAACAATTTTACCATGATGCGTGAATTTGGATTATTTCAACCGCTATTCCCATTAGTAGACTCACTCCTTGTCGAAGATCCTAAAGGCTCCGCAAACAAGATGCTACAAGTCATCATGAAAAATACTGATGCTAGAGTCAATGCAGAAAAAACAGTGACACCTGCTTTTTTCTATGCCGCGATTTTGTGGTATCCGCTGACTCAACGGGCGGACGATATCGCTGTTGAAAGTGGGCTGAGCCTATATGATGCTTATTATGCTGCTATGGGAGATGTTATGGAACAACAATGCCGTACTATTAGTCTCCCACGCCGTTTCAGTACGCCCGCAAAAGATATTTGGCAACTGCAATTGCGTTTTGATCGTAATCAGGGCACTCGAGCATTTAAGTTTATAGAGAACCCTAAGTTCCGCGCAGCTTACGATTTACTATTATTAAGAGCTGATGCAGAAGGCGGTTCTGTTGCAAAGTCTGCCTCTTGGTGGAAAAGTTTTGTCGAAGCAGGTGAAGAGCAGCGTAGTGTCATCGCTCGCTCAAATAATAAAGGTAGCAATAATCGGCATCCTAACCCACGTAAGCGCCGTAGACCAGCAAATAAAATTGCCAAGCCTGAAGAATAATGGCTAAGGTTTTTGTCGCACTAGGGGCAAACCTCACAGATCCTGTCGCTCAGCTAGACAATGCTTGCCAGGCCCTAGCTGAGTTGGCAATGGTTAATCAAATTGACGGGTTAACCTCGCTTAATATCTCCCCCTATTACCGTTCAACGCCTATGGGCGAGATAAAACAACCTGACTATGTCAATGCTGTTGTCTATTTCGAAACAAAGCTGACTCCTATCGCTCTGCTTGATGCGTTACAAAAGATAGAGAATGAACAGGGACGTGTGAGACAAGAACGTTGGGGCCCGCGCACCTTAGATCTCGATATATTGTTATATGATAAGAAAGTCATCAGCTCAACCAGACTCGTTCTGCCTCACTACGGTATGAAGCAGCGTAGCTTTGTGTTGATCCCTTTAGCTGATATCGCCCCAACGCTCATATTGCCCTGCTCAACACCACTGAGCCAATTCATCAATAGCGAATTAGCAGCAGAATTAGAACAAATCGTCAGATAATATTGAATTCAACGCTAAGTTAGCATATAAAGCACACTACTAAGATTTGGGTATCCCAAATTATTTGCAGCATTGAACCATATTTATGCACTACTTTTTAAGTTTATAACTGGATTTAAGATTATCACTATGTCTAAGATAACTAGCTTTAGCCTACTTGAATGTAAACGAGAAGGTAAAAAATTCACCGCACTGACGGCCTACGATGCCAGTTTTGCCAATGCATTCGACAGTGAGGGAATTGATGTTCTGCTCGTAGGTGATTCTATGGGGATGGTGCTACAAGGCCATGACGATACACTCCCCGTATCGATAGCCGATATTGCTTATCATACTCGCTGTGTACGTCGTGGCGTTAAGCGTTCATTGCTTATCGCGGATATGCCATTTATGAGCTACGCAACAATAGAACAAGCAATGACGAATGCAGCCATACTGATGCAAGCTGGTGCAAACATGGTTAAAGTTGAAGGCGGTCACTGGTTACTTGAAACCGTCACTAAACTCACTGAGCGAGGTATTCCTGTTTGCGCTCATTTAGGCTTAACACCTCAATCTGTACATCTTTTTGGTGGATTTAAAATTCAAGGCCGTGATGATGATAATGCCCAGCGAATTCTCACAGAAGCCAAAGCATTAGAAGCGGCAGGCGTACAGCTACTTGTTGTCGAATGTATTCCAGCACAACTCGCAAAGACCATCAGTGAAACACTCACAATACCCGTCATTGGAATAGGTGCAGGTGCTGACACGGATGGACAAATATTAGTGATGCACGATGTCCTCGGTATTTCTAGTGGCTATATCCCTCGTTTTTCCAAAAACTATCTTAAGCAAACCGGTGAGATCCATGAGGCTATTCGTGCTTATAAAGATGAAGTTGAAAAAGGGATTTTCCCCAGTAGTGAACACACATTTAATTAAAACTGTGGATATTTATCAATGTAGATAGACTTATTCCCAAACGACCTCAGATGATCGTTTCATAGGATAGCTGAACAAAGCAGTGATTGATAAAATGGGTATTCCCATGTCGATATCACTTACACTGCACCCATTTTCTACCAAGGTGTCCAACAGGCATGGCAGAAGTTACTCAACAGCATTAAGGCAATTCAGTCGTAAAATGATCACCACTCAAAACATCAATCAAGTTCGTGCTCAAATACTCGCGTGGCGTGTAAAAGGCGAATCTATTGCCTTCGTACCTACTATGGGTAATCTTCATTTAGGTCATATGACCCTAATTAACGAAGCGATGAAACATGCCGATCATGTTGTCTCCTCTATCTTTGTCAATCCAATGCAATTTGGAGCCACTGAAGATCTCAGCGCCTACCCTAGAACATTAGAAGCTGACAAACTGGCGTTAAGTCAAGCGGGTGTCGAGTTATTATTTACCCCAACATCAGAAACCATTTATCCCAAAGGAATGCAGCAGCAAAGCTATGTCGAAGTACCTGAGATAGGTGATCAACTTTGCGGTGCCAGTCGACCAGGACACTTTCGTGGTGTCGCTACGATCGTCTGCAAACTGTTTAACATTGTCACACCGGATATCGCATTATTTGGTCGTAAAGACTTTCAACAATTAATGATCATTAAAGCCATGGTTGACGATCTTTCTATGCCGATTGAAATCATGGGGATAGAGACTATACGTGAAGCTTCAGGCTTAGCCATGAGCTCACGTAATGGTTACTTGACAAGTGAACAAAAAAACCAAGCTGCACAACTAAAAACAACCATAGATAAACTTTGCCTAGCCATTAAAAAAGGTCAGTCTGCACCGCTAGCTATCAAGAACGCTCAACAAGCACTTATCACTGCCGGCTTTACACCTGATTATATAGAACTTCGCAGCACAAAAGACCTATCACAGGTAACAGATAACCACAGCGAGCTTGTTATACTCGCAGCGGCTTATATCGGGGACACTCGTCTTATCGACAACCTATGCTTTATACGTTGATCCCATATTAAGAGGGGCATTGCTTATCACGCCCCTTTTCTCTCTATGGTCAAAAATATAAATACTTGTTTCTTTTCAATAAGCATTTTATCCATTAAGGATCTCAAAAACTGGTTTTATCAGATAAGTTACGCCATAATACTTATCATTCGCTGATAAAAGACACCTTTATCTGATGTCAGATATATTTTTCCCTTAAGTATTGTCTAATCGCCTAAATAGCGATTAATAGCCCCATGCATAGGATTCTATAGCTTAATGGCAAAAGTGATAGTCGTAATAATAAGCCTATTCATCATGCATTCAGCACAGGCGAATATTATTTATAAATGTGTCAAAGGCAGCAAAACAGTATTTAGCCAAAATCCATGTAAAAAAGACTACAGTCAACGAAAAATTGAATTCGAATTAGGGATCACCACAGAAATAGACTCAGATAAAACGGTCACTAAAGCCGATCCTATTCAACAACTGCTCACAGGAAATAGCTTCTCCCTAGAAAAAAAACTTGAGCTCCTCGATACTGAAATTTATAGACTACATCAAGAGAATAGTTATTTTGAAATTTTAACTGCTAATGAACTTCAGAAAGTCAGACGTAAATATTACTGGCAACATAAAGGTACACAAGATCCTGAATATCTTGCAGATATAGCCAGAATAGAGGCTCATTTTAATGAGATGAAAGCAAGTAACAATCAAATTATTACTCTGCTCCAAACTCACAAAGCACAGATAGAACAAAAAAATGAAACAGAAGCACAGTGAAGCAAGTCAAATGAATTCCAACAAAAATACATCAATAAAAAATAATCACACCAACATTACATGGCCTGCCATTCTTATTCAGCCACAACACGATGAACTGGTATATTTAGGATCACAAGAAGCTTGGTTGATTGAACCTCAGCAACATCTTCACATCAACACGCAACTATTTGATTCATTAGGAAATACTTATATCATGAGCAACAACAAAAAAGTCATTAATTGGGAAATATCCCCTCAAGACATTACACTAGAGGAGATAATAAAAAAAATCCAATATCATGCCAGCCTACTCGGCCACTGCTGCACAAAAAAACTCAGGCCTAAAAATTTTACCCAAGCGTTAAATATTATTCGATATTTAGAAGAAGACAGTTAACCTTGTTTATTAGCCACCCAACAAAGATAACTCTCCTCAACTCCTCAATCCTATGCCACGATTAATCAGATAATACGCCAATGTCCATAAAGTAATACAAAACAACACCATAATGGTTATTGAGAAAGGCACGCTGATATCGGCATAACCTAGAAAACCATAGCGAAATACATTGATCATATAAACAACGGGATTAAGCTGTGACACCCCTTGCCAAAAATCAGGTAACAAGGACAGAGAATAAAATACCCCACCGAGATAAGTTAGCGGTGTCAATACGAAGGTTGGCACTAAACTAATATCATCATAACTTTTGGCAAATATCGCATTGATTAACCCACCTAGTGCAAATAAAATTGAGGTTAATAATACCGTCACAACCACTAAGCCTACATGCTGCAAACTGATATCGACGAAACATAAGGCCACTAAAGTCACAATCGTACCGACACACAAACCGCGAACAACACCCCCACCCACATAACCAGCAATAATGACATAATGAGGCACTGGTGCAACAATCAATTCTTCTAAATTCCCCTGAAATTTAGCACTAAAAAATGAAGAAGCAACATTGGAATAAGATGCGGTTATCACTGCCATCATGATAAGCCCTGGCGCAATAAACTCCATATAGGAGACCCCTCCCATTTCACCTATCCGCTTACCCACTAAATTACCAAATATTAAGAAGTACAAAGTCATACTGATAGCTGGCGGCACTAAAGTTTGTACCCAAATCCGAGTAAAACGATTCACTTCTTTGGTTAATATACTCTTAAATGCAGTAGCATATAGACGCCTCATATTCATACTACGCCCTCTTTAACTACTCTATTTTCTGGCAAGATTATGCTATCTTCACGCTTACCTTTTTCAACGAGTTCAACAAATAATTCTTCAAGACGATTGGCCTTATTACGCATAGAAAGCACTTGAATATGTTGTTCACTGAGTTGAATAAACAGACTGTTAACACTGAGTTCTTTTGCTACATCGACTTCTAATGTATGCCCATCCACTAACCGGCAAACAAATCCCTCTAACTCTGGGGTATCGATCAAATCTGCCTCTAGATCTAAAATAAATGTTTCCATATTCAAGCGGCTTAGCAGTGATTTCATACTGGTACATTCAACCAAAATACCATTATCAATAATGCCTATATTGCGGCACAAGGTCTCAGCCTCTTCTAAATAGTGAGTGGTTAAGATAATCGTCACTCCTTGCTGATTAAGCTCTGTCAGGAAACTCCACATAGAACGTCTAAGTTCAATATCGACACCTGCTGTTGGCTCATCTAAGATGAGCAACTTAGGCTCATGCATCAGGGCTCGAGCTATCATCAAACGCCGTTTCATACCACCGGAAAGCTCTCTAGCCGGACTATCACGCTTTTCCCAAAGATCTAACTGTGTTAGATATTTTTCAGCACGCTGTATAGCGAGTGTCCGTGAGACACCATAATAACCAGCTTGATTAACAACAATCTGCAACACCTTCTCAAATTGATTAAAATTAAACTCTTGTGGGACAAGACCAATGCATAATTTAGCCAGCTCAAGTTCATTGTCTATATCATGCTCAAATACCGAGACTGTTCCCGATGTTTTTTGTACCAATGAGCTGATAACGCCGATAGTGGTCGACTTACCTGCTCCGTTAGGCCCAAGTAAGGCAAAAAAATCTCCCTTATTAACTGTTAAACTCATTCCTTTTACTGCTTCAACTCCGCCTTTATAGGTTTTTCTTAGGGAGTCAATAACCAAGGCATGTTCTATATTCGCCATTGTTTGTCTTAATTCCTTGTTTACTACTATTGATTTAATTCACCATCCAATAAAAAACCCGCATGAAGCGGGATTTTAAACGGAACGAAATAGCTTAATCCAAAGGGATAACTTTCGCGATATAAGGCAAGTTACGGTATTGCTCGGCATAATCAATACCGTATCCAACAATAAACTCATCAGGAATAGTAAAACCAATGAAATCGACAGGTACATCAATTTCTCGACGCTGAGGTTTATCTAGTAATGTGCACAGTGCCAAGCTTTTAGGCTCACGTAACATGAGCATGTCACGGATCTTATTCAGCGTATTTCCTGAATCGATAAGATCTTCAACGATCAATACATCACGGCCTTTAATATCTGATTGTACATCTTTGAGAATTTTGACTTCCCGAGTACTGGTCATCGCATTACCGTAACTAGACACAGACATAAAATCGATCTCTACATGACCTTTAATACGACGACATAGATCCGCCATAAATATCACAGAGCCTTTCAGCAAGCCCACCATGAGTAAACGTTCGCTATTAGCGTAATGTGCATTGATCTGCCCAGCGAGTAGATCAAGTTTCTGGTCAATCTCTTCGACAGAGATCATCTCTTCAATCGTGTGTTTCATAGTACTCACAGCATAGCCTTATAAGATATCTTAATGTGGTGCGACCGCTGACATTATTTTTGTTCATAACCCCAACGATGTGTTAATTGATGTTCGACACCCAAATGATCGAGAATTCGGGCGACTAAGAAGTTTACCAGATCTTGAACAGATTTGGGATCATGATAAAAGCCTGGTGAAGCAGGCATAATGGTGGCACCGAGCCGAGAAAGTGACAGCATGTGCTCTAAATGTATAGAGTTAAAAGGAGTTTCTCGGGGAACTAAGATCAATTGACCTCGTTCTTTGATGACAACATCAGCGGCACGCTCTAGCAAATTATTGCTCATTCCAGTCGCAATAGCCGCCAAGCTTCCGGTACTACAGGGACAAATCACCATTTTTTTCGGCGCAGCCGATCCCGAAGCTGGAGGGGAGAACCATTCATCTTTACCCAGCAAGTGAAGTTCACCGGTAAATATAACCCCTAGATCGGCAAAAAATACCAATAATTGCGCTTTAGCTTTATCACTGTTTGCACTCAACTTAAGCCCCTGCTCTGTGGCTAATACCACCCTAGCAGCACTGCTTATCATTAAGAACACCTGATAATCAGCGACTAACAGACATTCGAGTAATTTAAGTCCGTAGGGAGCGCCTGACGCTCCTGTCCAAGCTAAACTAATGGATTTATTTTTTTTAAGGTAACTCATTATCAATCTCTATCATAACGGTAAAAAATCAGTGTCAAGCGTAGAAATTTACACCACTAATCACTTAATTAGTTGAACTTAACTTCATTAATAATTTCTGATGCAAACCACCGAATCCGCCATTACTCATCACAATAATAGTATCACCACAGATTGATTTACTGACGACAGCATCAATGATTTCATCTATGTCATATAGTACAAAAATGGGTAAGGTAGCTTGCTCCATCGCTGCAGCTAAATCCCAACCTATATTATCAGCTTGATATAGGTAAGCTTCATTAGCAAGCGTCATTGAGCAGGCAAGAGTCTCTTTATGTACCCCACTCTTCATCGTATTGGATCTGGGTTCTAAAATGATGGTGATCTTACCGTCACCCACTTTAGCACGAGCTCCTTCTAAGGTTGTGGCTATCGCAGTAGGATGGTGAGCAAAGTCATCATAGACTGACACACCATTCACCTCCCCCAGTAATTCCATACGACGCTTTGGCGGCTTAAACTTAACAAGTGCACTAATAGCAGTATCAGGTTTCACCCCGACATGACGAGCAGCAGCAATAGCCATAGTGGCATTTTCAACGTTATGCTGACCAATCAAATCCCAATCTAAGATGCCTTGTAATTCACCGTCGAAAAACAATTCGAATCGATGAGCATCCTTAGCAATCAGTCTCGTCGACCAACCTATTTGACTCAAACTCCCTTGCACTGTCTTGCAATAGATTTCCTGCTCACTCCAGCACCCCATTTGAATCACTTGGGCGACGGCTTTACTCTCTTTCGGCCAGATGATTTTACCTTCACTAGGCACTGTGCGTATGACATGATTAAACTGACGCTGAATTGCTGTTAGATCATCAAAAATATCAGCATGATCAAATTCCAAATTATTAATCACTAGGGTGCGTGGTTGGTAATGAACAAATTTAGAACGTTTATCAAAAAAAGCACTATCATACTCATCAGCCTCTACCACAAAAAATGGAGAGTTACCCATACGCGCTGACACACCAAAATTTTGCGGTACGCCACCAATCAAAAAACCAGGTTCATAGCCACAATCTTCCAGTATCCAAGCTAACATACTCGCAGTTGACGTCTTACCATGTGTACCTGAAATCGCTAATACCCAGCGGTTTTTTAAAATATGTTCAGCTAAAAACTGCGGTCCTGAGGTGTATGTAATGCCACGATTCAACACGGCTTCAACGCATGGGTTGCCTCGGCTCATGGCATTACCAATCACCACGATATCAGGTGCATCATCTTCATTTTTACCAAGCTGACTAGCATCGAAGCCCTGTATCAACTCAATACCTTGCTCCTCAAGTTGGCTGCTCATCGGCGGATATACGTTAGCGTCACTACCGGTAACCCGATGTCCTTCAGCTCGAGCAAGCAGTGCCAACCCCCCCATAAAAGTGCCGCAGATCCCTAAGATGTGTACATGCATATAAACTCGGCTCTAATCAGGAATAACATAAAGCCTATTCTATCGGTAAGATGACACCTTGTCAGTTAACAATGACGTAAATCACCTCGTTCTAAGCGTATTATGTTAGGTTTTTACATCCTCAATCGGCACTCAAAAATCGACCAAAAAAGGCTGTCACTTAAACATTTCTTTCATCAAAAGCCATTAATTACATTGAATTTATTAACTACATAAAGTTTAGCTTTCTCTAAAAAAAACAATTAAACGCCTATCATTACGCTAATTTTAGTTTTATAAACTGCAAATACTTTAGAAAAAAGATATTTTATACTGTATCATTGTTGACTATTCTTTGTTCAAAAACATAAGTTGTTGATTTTTTTTTGCTCAGTAAAAATAAACATATCGATAACGCTAAGCTTAATTTAAATGTGGGAAATGCGTAAAAATCGTCATAGTCTCCAAGGTACAACAATGCGCGTCTTAGTATTAATATTCTCACTTTATAGCATTCAACTCTTCGCCAATGAACCAGAATCGGGATTCTCTAGAAGTTTAAAGATCGCTGAAGCTCAACTCTATTCCTTACCAATAAAAGCGCGAGTTAGGCTTATAGAGATGGAGACTGTAGAGCTCAAAGAAAAACAACCAGCCTATTTATTAATTCGCTATTTCGTGCTGAAAGCCAAAGTGTCGGTCTTACTCAATGAACCTGTAAATGCTATTCAAGCAGCAGAAAAAGGGATGACTTATACACAAAATAATACTGAATTCAAAGCAGAGCAGTTTCAACTCAAATTAAGCTTAAGTCAGGCCCTGTTACTGCAAGGGAAAAGTAAAATAGTATTAGATCAACTCAATCATTTACTTCAGGAGGTCGAATTATTTAATGATCCTGAAACCACAGCAGAATTCCTCCTTGTTAAGGGTAAGGCATATCGTGATAAAGAGGAATATGATACTTCTATGGCGGCACTAATGAGCTCATTAGAAATCGCTAATCAAAGTAATGATGAAGTATTACTTACACGAATATCCTCTGATTTAGCTGAAGTTCTGTTGCATTTAAATGGCTTCGATAAAGCAGAGTTATTATTAGAAAAATCCTATCGTTTTTTCAAAAAACGCAAAATGTCTTTTAATCTGTTACTCATAAAAATGGATATGGCCAAACTCGCAAAAAAACGAGGTGAAGATAAAAAGGCCATTGAGGAGTACCTCCAAGCTCTGACATTAGCTCAAGTTCTAGGAGACGGTTTTCATCGTTTTCGCATTAATTTGCACATAGCTGAACTCTTGCTTAACACTGGTGAGATTCAACGAATGAAGCCATATTTACTTGCTAGTCAAACCTTAAGCAAACGTGAGCATTCACGTTATTATATCAGTAAATTTAATTTACTTAGGGTCAACGAACTCTTAATTAATCACAAATACCAAGAAGCCATTGATCTTATCTCTATCCTCAGCCCAAAATTAAACAAATTTAAGTCTTTGTATCACTCAGAACTTCAACTTCACTTAGCTGCATCTAAGGCTTACTATGGTTTAGGCGACACCAAAAATGCCTACCTGACCCTACTTGATTATCAACAACGTTTTGGTAAATTCAGTGCCGATGAGCAAATCGATAATCTTGAAAAACAAAAATTACTATTTGATTTAGAAAAATTAAAAGCTGAGAATGAGCAACTCAGTTGGAATAATGTACTGAACACCTTAGAGTTAAAAAATAGTGAAGATGAAATTGAATACTTAAATCTTTTGATATTTTTCGCAATAATTTCGGCTATCGCTGCCTCAATTATCGCATGGAGAATGAATCGACATAGGATCCGTTGGGGAGAAATAGCTAATACTGACAGCCTTACAAAGCTATTCAATAGACGTTATTTATCCAATAAATTACTGAGTCTATATAAGCTCGATGAAGATACAATAATGTCTTGTATCTTATTAGATATCGATTTTTTTAAGGTTGTTAATGACTCCTATGGTCACGCCTTAGGGGATGAAGTTCTGGTTAAGGTGGCTGATTTATTTATTAACAACGTAAGGCGCGAAGATATTTGTGGTCGAATTGGGGGTGAAGAATTTATGATTTTACTGCCCAACACATATCTGCAGCAAGCTGTAGAGGTGGCGGAAGATCTTCGTATTAAAATAAGTCATTTGCATTTTACATCTCAACAAGGTACTCCCTTTAGTATTACAGCCAGTTTCGGTGTCGCAGTTGCAGACAAACAACAAAGTTTTTCAGAACTATCTAACCAAGCTGATGAACTACTTTATATTGCTAAAAATGGAGGCCGTAATCGTGTTGCAGCGGGTGAAGCTAATTTACATAACCTTGTAAAGGATAAAAGTAATTCAAAATATAAAACAATACAACACATCGCTAACTTAAAAAAAAGAGCCCATAGATTACTCTTTAGATTTATACAATTGATTAAATAACGTTTTGACTCTAATCATCCAATGATGACGATTCATTGTGGTTCATAAAAACACCATTCGGTACGATTGTCTGTAACAAGGTTTTGAAGCCAGCTTCATCATTAAATATCGATATAATATTCATTTGGCATGAAAATTTACCCCTTTTCAAGTTTTAAGCCGTTTATACCTTAACAAATATCAAATAGATTATTGAATATCAATATATTGGAGTTTTTATGCAGCGTTCACTCATACCAAACACACTGACAAGTCTATTTATCTATGGCTGTGTATTTACAGTACCACTGATACAAGCAAGTGAGATAAGCTTCCCACATTTAGAAACCGTAGGTGTAAGCCTGTTAACCGTTGAGGCTGACATGGCAGAAATCAATGTCGAAGTTGCCATTAAAGCCAAAACGGCCAAGGAGGCAAAATCTCTCTCCGATAAGGCTGTCTCTAAATTTATCGAACGCCTTAAAGCCGCTGGGATCACACAAGCAGATATACAAAGTGCCAACTTATATCTACAACCACAATACCAATACACAAAAGGAAAACCAGCTAAATTAATAGGTTATAGTGCGAACAGAAAAGTCATAGTAAAAGTCAAAGCATTAACACGACTTAACAGTATATTAGACTCTGCGTTAGAAGAAGGGATCAATCGCATCAATAATATTGCCCTTAAAACCAGTAAAGAAACGGAATACCTTACTAAAGCTAGAACTGCTGCCATCATCGATGCAAAAAATAAAGCCCAGTCTATTGCAGAAGGTTTCGGTGAAAAACTCGATGGCGTGTGGGAAATACGTTACTTCGAACAGCACCCTGTACGTCCTGTAATGTTAAAGATGAATGAAGCGGGTCCAAATTACGACATTGCTGAGAGCTACCAACAAGGTCAAGTCACTATCAAGGATCGTGTTGAAGTGATATTTAAACTGGAATAATCCTTATCAGGGAGGCCACACGCCTCCCCTAGTCATACCTACCAATACCGTTTGTTTGTGTAAATCGTATTGTATAAATAATGATCAAGTGCTATTACTATTGAGCTTACTTAAAAGCAATAAGTAAACAAAAAATATTTATTAACCATAACTTACCAAAGGGATGTAACTAAATATGAACATTTATACCACAGCACTATTGATCAGTCGTATACTCGTGGTTTCCACCATCATTAGTACACGCGTGATAGCATCCGATATCCATACAGCACCATACCATCTTAAGCCATCAGACATAAATGTCATTCATATTCCGAGTGTCATCCGTCCTTTCAATAATCAATTTTTCTTATATGACCTCGATGCTATACAATTTGACTTAGACAGTTATCTGCGTACCAACATGCCAGAATTTATAGATAAAAAGGAGCTTATTACACATTGGAGTGGATATTACAGTATTAACCCAAAAATTATTCTGACCTTAATGGAAATGCAATCACAGATTATCTCATTACCTACCGATAAAGCCCTTGATCGTCCTTTTGGCTCACTCTCAAATCAGCAAAATTTCGATGCTCAACTGCAAGATATACTAGCCCAACTTTCACAACGTTTTTATGCCTATGAAGAATTTCAATTACAAAATAAACCACAAAGCAGTGAAGCTATAAATGCTGCAAGCTTCGCTTTACTGGGTCTACTAAATCAAGATGTAAATAAAAGAGAACGGTTTAAGCCAGAGTCCCTGCTTGAGCTAGATCGTTTTATCGAACAATTAAGTTTACTCTTCGGCCACCAACAAGATGAGTTACAGCTATTGCTATCAAACAACAAAACTGTAGCAAACTCACAATCAACAAAAGGAAAACAGCCAAAACAACAAAATATTCCCCCGCAAGATATGCTGCAGATGCCCTGGCGTATAGATTACTCATGGAAATCTAACGGTGCTCATTCACACACAGGATCAGGTTATCCACTTTCATCCATAGATGTATCTTATAATTGGCCACGCTGGGGGCAAAGAACCTATTCTGTCGCCTCTGCTCATAATGGAACGGTCAATGTACTATCACGCTGTCAAGTTCGAGTCACTAATAGCAATGGTTGGGCAACCAATTATTATCACATGGATAGCTTATCTGTAAGCAATGGCCAATACGTAGATGCGAATACCGTATTAGGTGTCTATGCGAGCAATCGAAACGTAGCCTTGTGCCAAGGAGGCAGTTCAACTGGACCACATTTGCATTTTTCATTATTGAAAAATGGGCGTCACATGTCATTGCAAGATGTGCAATTCAGTCACTATACCATTAATGTCGGTCGCAGTAACTATGATGATAATTGTAATCGCTTTAATCTATATGACTTAGATAATAACCGCACTGTTTGTGCTTGGACGCCTTTATACAACTCAGGCAATTAGTAAGGTAAAAATCTGTTATATAATGAATTCATTATCATTTTATACATTCTTCCTTATCTCCTTCAATGAATTTGTCTCCCTTTCTGACTTCTACAGATAGCAATAGGAGATAAATTCAATGTCGATGTTCAGCCAAGTAAGGAAATGTATCGATTTAAAAATAAGTAACCCTACCCCCTTTTCTGCTAATGTCTCATCTAATTTGACCTATACTCAAAAGCTAGAACACTTGAAAAATGAGCGGTAAATGCATCTCATCGTTAAATTTATAAACGTAATGATTTTACTCTTAAGTCTCATTTTAGCGGCTGAAGCCGCAGATAAACAAAAAATAACTTTTGCTTTTATGGCTGATCCTAATGCTAGCCTCCCGATGAAATGGGCAGAACTCGTTTACACTGATGCCTTTTCTCGGCTTAATATTGACTTCTCCTATAAGATTATGCCCGCCATCCGAGCAAGTAAAATGATCGATTTAGGGAAAATAGATGGAGAACCGATCAGATGGTCTACCTATTCAGATTCACACCCAAGCTTAATTCGAATAGAGTACCCACTGGGTTCAGGAAGTATAAATGCTTATACTTATGATCCCTCAATCAAAATTGACTCTTGGGAAGATATTCAGAAACAAGAATATAAGGTTGAGTATTATCGTGGCATCGCAATAGCGAAGCTACGACTGTCTCAATATGTTGCTGCCGACAGACTCACTGATTCATCCAGTCCCGCAGAATCACTACGGAAAATAATAAGAGGAAGAATTGATATTTATATAGGCTCAAAGGCACTCACAACATCTCTGTTAGCCACACCAGAATTTACTAATAGTCATATCCTGATGATTGCCAAATTAGAAGAAATTTTGTCTTATGGTTACCTACACAGCAGTCACAGTGATCTTGCCGTTAAATTAGTCGATGTGTTTCGTCAAATGAAATCCGAAGGTAAGTTTAAGAATTATCAAATTCAGGCTACAAAATTTATTCAATTACAACACTCCCAGTCCAAGGTTAATCCTAACTGAACTCACATTGATGACTCTACTTTTTTAGCCAATTTAATTAATACTCGGCTCGCAGCAATAAAGCCAAAAGTACCAGTAACGACTGTTACAGCACCAAAACCGGATGCACAATCCATTCGCATACTGCCATCAGTATTCGATTTGGTGTTGCACACACTGCCATCAGCTTGGGGATAAACAAGTTGCTCAGTCGAAAATACTGCTTCAATACTAAAACGCCGTTGCACATTTTTAGAAAAATTGTACTCTCGCCGTAATATATTACGTACCTTGGCTAATAAAGGGTCTTGATAAGTTTTAGCTAAATCAGCAACTTGAATCTTAGTTGGGTCTGCCTGACCACCAGCACCACCAACAGTGACCATTGGCAGTTTTTGCCGCTTACACCAAGCAATCAATGCTGCTTTTGGTTTAACGGCATCAATACAGTCAACCACAAAATCTACATTGCCTCCTCCCTTATTTCCTATAAAGTAATCACCTAAATTTTCCGGGGTAATAAAATCTTCAATTTGGTTAACTTTACATTCTGGATTAATCTGTAAAATGCGCTCAGCCATCACTTCAACTTTAGACTCACCTATCGTCTCTTTCAGCGCATGAATTTGACGATTAGTATTTGTTACGCAAATATCATCTAGATCAATAAGCGTTATTTCACCTATCCCGCTTCTGGCTAATGACTCTGCAACCCATGTCCCCACGCCCCCAATCCCCACAATAGTCACATGTGATTGCGCAAATATCCGCAAAGCTTGTTGGCCATACAAACGGCCAATACCTGAAAATCGATTAATATACGCTTCAGAAAGCACCATTTCTTCCAACACTCGCTCCAAAAAAATATTTAGCTAACCAAGATCCCGATACTGCCAACAGAAGCTTGCTCACTTTAGTAAACATCATAATAAGTACTTTAATTTTATCTTATCTCATGGATAATCACTAAACCTTGTTTAACTTAATTCGCCTGATTTGGCATAAGGTACTGCAGCAAAAAGATATTCCCAAATTAGGGCTATTCTTAAATAGATGAGTGTTAACCTTTCCTTGTGAGTCGATACACTGACTCTGTTAACCAAGGAACCTGACTATCGACAAACTTAGGGTTGCTAGGTAATACATCTTCACAGTTAAGTCGCTCTACTTCAAAATCATCACTCATATTAGCGAGCACCCAGTCATCAGATACAGAAAAAGGCGGCCCCTTCATCGCTTCTTGCGGATAATCTAAGGTAATGAGCAAGCCTATACTCTTAGGAGGCAGCAGTTCAGCAAGCTTACCAACATATGCCTGACGCATAGACTCTGGCCAAGCAATTAAGGCCGCTCTATCATAAAAAGCACTCAAAGAGGGAAGCTCATTTGCCGTCAAAGTAAAAATATCACCTTGATAGAACGTCACTCGCGCTGAGTCAAATTTGCTAAGTTGGCCTTTAGACGTCACTAATGGAGTCATCGAGTAGGCAAGATTATTTTCAGCAAAAAACTGTTTTGCAGCAACTTCGCTTAGCTCACAACCCTGAACTTTGTGGCCTAATTCAGTCAAATAACACATATCTAAACTCTTGCCACACAGGGGAACAAAAACCTCACATCCCGCTAATAAGTTAAGGCTAGGCCAATACTTAATCAGTAAAGGATTAACCTTATTCTGATGAAAACCTATCTGTTGAACATCCCATTTACGACTCCAAAAACTAGATTCCATACATTTATCCTATTCAATTCGTATATCGTTTTTCAAGAACAATGCCAATACTCTAATAGAAATCAAACTTCAGATGTAAAAAAGTTCAGTGATGATACCAGGTGCATTAAGCAATAGTTCATTCAGCGAGAATTTAACGTCCTGAAGGCAAGGGCTGTATTTGCTCCTGCAATACAGACATTCGCCACATCCATGTAGAAAAGGGATAAGATTGAAGCTAGAGCAACGCTTATCCGAAAGCGAGTCGATATTAGTGAGCGTCACGCTTGTGTGGATGAAAAAATAAGATTTTCCATTGGGAAGGTGATACGGTTTATGGGAAGAATGGTTACCTTGTGATGTGAGTTAAGCAGGTATAAAAATGACTGTGTCCATTATATAGGGAGGTATGAGTGTGAGTGTAGAATTTATAATAGCCGCGATATTACTAGGTTGTGGTGCTACTTTGGTGATGGATTTATGGGCCATGTTTTTATTGCGACGATTTAAGATCCCCTCACTAAATTATGCCATGGTCGGTCGCTGGGTTGGACATTTTTTCCAAGGACAATTCGTTCACGTTAACATCGGACAAGCTTTTGCTATTACTGGAGAGAAGATACTTGGCTGGATCGTGCATTATCTTATAGGGATCTTTTTTTCTGCCATTTTATTGGGCATTTGGGGCATAGAATGGTTACAGGCACCCAGTCTATTACCTGCTATATTAATGGGTCTTATTACTGTGTTAGCGCCTTTCTTGATTCTGCAACCGGGCATGGGGGCTGGCATTGCCGCATCTAAGACACCTGAGCCTAACGTGGCGCGATTACGTAGTCTAGGTGCACATCTCTCATTTGGAATTGGGCTGTATCTTTCTGGAATAGCCTTGATGTTTGTCAACCGTATCCTTGGCTAAGTGCTTAATATTTAATAACACCCGAAGTGTTATTTTTTGATACATTTAGCCATTCGTTCATATCGATTTCATTGTCCAACTATCGTACTAAGGCAAAAATATCAGGCACACCACTTCCGCTAAACGGCTACCCGTTTTAAATTTGTCAACGTTTAAACTCCTCAAACAAGTTTGTGACACAGCGTGCCTGACTCAAATCGACTATTTATGAATTTTACGATAAAAACATTGGCATAAACTCGCCTTATTGATTTAATAACGACTGATCCTTAATGCGAGCGTAATGACCTAATATGCCGAACTCCCAACCGCCATCGAAGCAAGTAAACTCTCATTCGACAACCGCTAAGTCAGAACCCCAACTGCAACACTTTTATATCTCTGAAGAGCAGTCAATTTACCTACTTAAAGCCAATGATGCTCGCAAACACAGAGCATGGATCCGTTTATGTAAGCAACAACTGGCTAAATTAGGCTATGTCGATTTAGATTTGGTCGGTAAAGGCGCTTATGGATTTGTGTTTTCTGGTATCGATCCACATGGTGCGGATCATGTGTTTAAATTCTCTCGGGTAACTTTACCTCAGCATGTTCAAGATCGACTAGAAGAAGAAGCTTTTATGCTTTCTCAGGTCAAACACCCTAATGTTCCTCCCGCCATAAAGTTTGCTCGCGGTGGCAAGCAAGGGATCTTAGTCATGGCTCGTGCTCCCGGAGAGGATCTCGAACAACTTTGCCTAAAAAGAGGTGCACTGCCCGCTTATATGGTCATGAATATCGCTAGGCAGTTAGCGAATATATTACAATACTTACATCACGGTCGCCCTTTGGTGCACGGGGATATAAAGCCTTCTAACTTGGTTTATGATGTGCAAACTAATCACCTTTCACTTATCGACTGGGGATCGGCGGTCTTTGCGCAACGTGATGCCCAAGGTCATCCGGTCAATGACAATGTGATGAATTTACTCTCAAGCGATCATCAACATACTAATGCAAGAATGGGCGATGTCTACTTTATTGGTGAAGAGCAACTTAATGGTGAGTTATCCAGTACTCGGTTTGATGAACAAGGCACTGCTGCAACGCTTTACGCTATAGCATCAGGCCAAGCCAGTCGTTTTGGTAGTAAAGTCATTAAAGCCACCTGTATCGGCCTACCAATGGAGCTAGCTCGAACATTGGATGGCATGCTCAGCGAAGATCCCCTCCAGCGAAAAATAGCGGGTGATTACTTTCTAAAAAGTATGCTTCATAGTCATAGATTACACCTTCCTGAGCTCGATACTCCTCCACGAGTCGAAGATATTCCTATTTGGGACCTGAGTCGAGAACGAGATGTTGAAACTGTCATATATAGTTCCCGAAAGTCCTTCTTAAAAGAGCACACCAGTGCTGATCCCATCAACAAAATGGATGATCTGCAATTAGAAAAATACTATCGTAATTTTATGGCTGGCATGGGCGATACCGAGAAAGGCTTTATTGCTGCAGTAGGTCGTATAAGTCAATACTCTATCGTCGGCGGACTTGCAATACATTGGCGAGAAACAGGCATATTCATCGATTCAAATCTTGCTCTATATAACCTTGAAGAAAAAAAAGCCCTTATCTTAGCAGTCAATAATATGGTGACTCTCGCCAGAGGGATCCGACGTATCGGCGTGTTTAAAGCTTGCTTCTTCAACGCCCGGGACACCTTGCACTTAGAGCGCGACGACACAAACACGCCTTTCCAAATAACGCCAAGTCAACAGCTACCATTCGAAGTTGGCAAGATCCCTTCTCTTGAAAATAAATCTCGTCTGCATTCTTATTTCGAAGATGGGCGCGATCCTGATGAAAATCTCGAGCTTCCCAATGAAATAATGACAGAGCTAAGCTGGATAAATAAAATCCATCACACTGGTTGCATCATCTTCGAGGTTCTTCCAAAACACATGAAAATACACAGCTATTTAAGACTTCTTAATCCAAAAAAACAAGTAGAGTTTAGGGCTAGCCTCGACAGAATATTGCACCATGTTGATAAAATACAAGGTAAAGGTGTTTCTGGCTTTATGAAACTACCATACAAGAACACCCGAAAATTCAGTCATATTGATTGTAAAAAAGAATGGTTTTATCCGAAAAACCCAAAAAATATCAATCTTAAATAACTAAACACACTTGACATGAAAAGTATGTTTTCCTATATAACAACACTATTTTTGTTCATCATTATTTTTTTTATGTTCAACTCTATGTTCATCAGTATCGGATTTATGCTCAAAATCGCCATCAAACGTATCACCACCTTCAGGGTTATTACTCTTGTTGTTAGGCGGGGGATGACCGAAAGGTGAATGATTACCTTGCCCAAAACCTCCCTGAAATCCGCCATTAGCAGCGACCTTAACTTGCATTTTTTTATAGATAAAACCAGCAACAGGAATGCGAGTCATTGGCGTCAAAAGTAATAGTCCTATCGTATCGGTCACAAAACCTGGGATCAATAACAGCAAGCCAGCAACGGCCAACATCATCCCCTCAACGATTTCCTGACCCGGTGCTTCTCCGCGCGCGAGCTTCTGTTGAACTTGCATCAAGGTGCTTATACCTTGACTACGCACTAAAGAAACACCCACAATCGCTGTTAAAAATACCAAACCAACCGTTGTCAAGCTTCCCAAGGCATCCCCCACCTGAATCAACACGTTTAACTCGATCACGGGAACCAAAATAAAGATGACAATAAAAACCAAAAACACGTTAACCTCACAAATTACGGCAAATAAAAATCAATTGTACTCAATATGAAAACTAAATGGGAGTTTACGGGTCTATTATCAAATGAAATATCGTACCCATTCATTAATATGACAATAAAACTCACTCTATTCACTAGCGCACAGTAAGTAAGTAAAAGAACGTGTAAAGTAAGTTGCATAGCATAGCCACACAACATAAATTAACAGCAGTTAATATATTACCAACTTGGACCGTAACATACATACCCAAGCCACTCAAAGATGCTTATCATACCGCCTCTTGAGATCGTTTGAGTACAGATCATCCCTAGATGCTTTTATTGGACAAAAGAAACTGATAAATATGAAAAAAATAATACCCCTAATCCTTTCATTCGTCCTCACCAGTACAATGCTGTTACTGACGCCTTTGGCTCACGGTGAGGATGTCTTTAGTAACAGTCAGTTCAACTTCCTTAAAGGTGAGCCGACTTTGATGCCCGTCGATGAAGCCTTTGTCTTCGAGTTCAAACAAGCAGGCAACCTACTTAAAGTAAGCTGGGTTATTGCAGATGGTTACTACATGTACCGCGATAAACTCAAGTTTGAAGCGAATGGTGCTCAGCTTAATGAAATAAGCTTACCTACAGGTAAAAAACACAAGGATGAATATTTTGGTGAACAAGAGGTTTACTACTCCTTCATCGAAATTCCAATCGCACTGAAAGAGGCGAATGATGAAAGCACTGTCAGCGTCACCTTTATGGGCTGCGCCGAAGGAAAACTCTGCTACCCTCCGACTAAAAAGCAAATACTTTTATCAAAGGTGTCTCCTGAAGAGGATTCAAAAAACAGTCACATTGAAAATGACTCAGCTTCGCAGCCCGTAACCCAGCAAGATAGCTTAAGCCAAAAGCTAACCAACGGTAGTTTACTCGGCACCTTAATCATCTTCTTCGGTTTAGGCATAGGCCTAGCCTTAACCCCTTGTGTTTTCCCTATGTATCCTATCCTGTCAGGCATTATCGTCGGCCAAGGTGAAAAACTATCCACAGCCAAAGCCTTTAGCTTGTCGATGGTTTATGTGCAAGGCATGGCAATCACTTACTCCCTGTTAGGCTTAGTTGTTGCATCAGCTGGAATGAAATATCAAGCGGCTCTGCAACACCCAGTCGTTCTCATCGTTTTAGCCGTACTCTTCTTTGTTTTGAGTCTGTCTATGTTCGGCCTCTATGAACTTAAGCTTCCTTCAAGCTGGCAGGAGAAAATGAACCGTTTCTCCAATAATCAAAAAGGGGGCAATGCGGCTGGTGTCTTCTTGATGGGGATCATTTCAGGTCTAGTTGCCTCACCTTGTACCACAGCCCCCTTATCCGGTGCGCTCGTTTATGTTGCTCAGACCGGAGACCTACTACAAGGCTTCTTAGCGTTATATGTACTGAGTATGGGCATGGGCGTGCCTCTGCTTATTATAGGCACCTCTGGTGGCAAGCTACTGCCAAGAGCGGGGAGTTGGATGGATGTGATTAAAACAGTATTTGGCTTCCTACTGATTGCCGTATCTGTGGTCATGGTCAGTCGAATTTGGCCAGGCTTTATCTCTGATGTCTTGTGGTCAATTTGGGGGATTGTACTCGTTGGTTACCTCATGCACCAAAATAAGCTGACCGAATTTAGCTGGAAACAGTCAACTCGAGCAGTACTGCTCACCTTAGGTTTATTAGCCAGCTTCTCCTACGGCTTTCAAGCTGTCATGACAGAATTTGGCGAACAAAGCTCTGGCCAAAATGTGCCAGTGCAACAAGATGACCATAAACGCATCAAATCTCTCGCTGATTTAAACATTGAAGTTGCTGCAGCCGCCGCTCAAGGTAAACCCGTGATGCTAGACCTGTACGCCGATTGGTGTGTTGCCTGTAAAGAATTTGAAGCGATTACTTTTAAAGATCCACAAGTACAAAAACGTCTGTCTCAAATAGTATTTCTACAAGCAGATGTCACCGACAACGATATGGTTGATATCGAGCTATTAGAACATTACAACGTCTTAGGCTTACCTACTCTGTTGATGTTTGATACCTCTGGTAAATTACGTGATGAGCTTAGAATCACAGGTTTTATGAAACCGGATCCCTTTGCCACACACTTGGATCTTTTATTGAATAAATAATCCATTCTCAAATGTAATAAAAGCCTCAGAAATAGAGGCTTTTTTTACATTTATTTATCTTAAAATTGCTATTCAGCGATTTTTAAAAGACTAATCGACTATTTTTATTTTTAATTAACTTAAATATTATACACTAATAATTCATAAACTTAATACAATGAGGAGAGCCATGGAACCCGCCATTCTTATCATCACTTTAGCTTGTGGCATGTTGGTCAGTCGAATTGGCTTACCGCCGCTAATTGGCTATCTCATCGCGGGCTTTGCACTATTTTTATTTGGTATCGACGACTCAAGCTTACCATTGCTGGAACAACTGGCTGAACTCGGTGTTACCTTACTCCTGTTTGCTATTGGTCTTAAATTGGATATCAAGAGCTTATTTAAAGCTGAAGTATGGGCAGGCTCAAGTCTTCACTTAATGGGCTCGATGCTTTTCTTTATCACTCTGCTTAAATTGTTAGGTATGCTTGGCCTAGATCAGCTCACTAACCTAGATCTAAACCAATTAGCACTCTTGGCTTTTGCACTGAGTTTTTCCAGTACTATTTTTGCAGTTAAAGTACTTGAAGATAAAGGTGACATGCAATCACTTTATGGCCGTGTTGCTATTGGTATTTTGATTATGCAAGATATCTTCGCCGTGGCCTTTCTGACGATATCTAAAGGGGATATTCCTTCTGTCTGGGCATGTGGGCTTTTGCTTCTACCCTTGGCAAAGCCACTTCTCTATCGAGTGTTCGACAAAGTCGGTCACGGTGAGCTGCTGGTATTATTCGGTCTGGTGATGGCCTTAGTCTTAGGTGCTTGGCTATTTGAAACGGTTGGCCTTAAGCCGGATCTTGGCGCATTAATTATCGGTATTTTATTCGCTGGACACCCGAAATCTTCAGAGCTTGCCAAATCACTATTTTACTTCAAAGAACTCTTCCTCGTGGCTTTCTTCTTAACTGTTGGGCTTAATGGGTTACCCAGTTTCTCTGATGTTGGACTCGCCACGATATTAGTGCTAATTATCCCCATTAAAATACTCTTTTTTCTTTACCTATTAACCCGCTTTAAACTTAGATCTCGTACCGCTTTAATGAGCTCATTTAGCTTAGGTAACTATAGTGAGTTTGGATTAATCGTCGCGGCTGTAGCCACAACTAAAGGCTGGCTTCCCTCTCAATGGATGGTTATCCTTGCCGTTGCATTGAGCATGAGTTTTCTATTAGCAGCACCTTTAAACGCTGCATCTAGCAGGATATACCAAACATTAAAGCGCCGCTTAGTTAAGCTAGAAAAAAATCCGCTACATTCAGAAGATAGACTCATACCAATCGGTAACCCAAGATTTCTTATCTTAGGCATGGGTCGGATCGGTTGTGGGGCGTATGATGAACTAAAAATAAAATTTGATGGCGAAATTTTAGGAATTGAACATAAACAAGAGTTGACCGATTTCCATCAAAGTGAAGGACGCAATGTTGTACAGGGTGATGCCTGTGATAGTGACTTCTGGGAACAATTAGGTCACGCCCCTGATCTGGAGCTCGTACTGTTAGCTATGCCCCATCATATTGGTAGCCTATTTGCAGTAAAGCAACTACAGAAACTTAACTACAAAGGTAAGTTAAGTGCCATAGTCCAGTACAGTGAAGATGCAGAATCATTGAGAGAATCAGGAGTCAATTGTATTTATAATCTATACGAAGCCGCTGGTGCCGGTTTTGTCGATCATGCAATAAAAGATGTGCAAATCGAAAACACTAAAAACTAACAATTTCATTTGTTTATCATAAAAAATAATCGCTAACTTATATCAAGTTAAGCAAAAGAAGACTTGATTAAGCTAGCAAGATAAAACATTCAGTTACAGAATAACTAAAGTCTGATATAAATGAAATTAAGCTCGAGATAAGCGCGGTCATTAGCGACCAACATACTCACTGCTATATTGACAATAATACCAATATAGCAAACTCACTATTTGTTTAGAGAAGCATTAAAGCATGTCGAACCCCACTCAGCGCGCAAAAAAATTATTTGTGCAAACTTTTGGCACCACCGCAGATGCCCTCTATCTGGCACCAGGTCGGATAAACTTGATCGGGGAACATACAGATTATAATGATGGTTTCGTGCTTCCAGCCGCCATTAACTTTCATACTGTTATTGCAGTAAAACGCCGTGAAGACGCCTTGTATCGTGTCATTTCTGACACCAATCCCGGTGACATAAAAGAATGGCTATTTGGCATCGAAGGAGAGATGGATCCAAAAGATGGTGTGATCAATTATCTAAAGGGTTTTACTGCGACAATGGCCGCATCAGGCCTCCCCGCTAAAGGACTAGATATTTCAGTCGTAAGCAATGTTCCCTTAAATGCGGGACTATCTTCATCTGCTGCATTAGAAATTGCATTTGGTACTGCGATTAATGATTGTAGCCAGCTCAAATTATCCCCCTTAGCCGTTGCTCAAATAGCCCTGAGTGGTGAAAATAAATATGTGGGTCGTGCCAGTGGCATCATGGATCAAATGATCAGTGCATTAGCTCAGCAAGATCATGCATTACTGATCGATTGTGAAGATCTCGACAGTGAATTAGTCCCAATCCCAGACAATCTAAGTTTGATCATCGTCAACTCTAATGTGCAACGAGAATCAATAAAATTGGAATATAACCTGAGACGTGATGAGTGTGCTAGCGTCGCTAAACACTTTGGTCTAGACAGCTTAAGACACTTAACACTCAATCAACTTGACGCATCAAAAGATGCACTGTCAGATACTTATTACAGACGTGCAAAACACGTACTGACTGAGAATAGACGAACTCAACATTCAGCTCATGCATTAGCAGCCGGAAATATCCCTAAACTCAGTAAACTGATGGCACAATCTCACGCATCAATGCGCGATGATTTTGACATCACAGTGCCAGAAATTGATAGTCTTGTTAATATCATATCCACTGTTGTAGGCAAACGTGGTGGCGTCAGAATGACGGGAAGTGGATTTGGTGGCTGTGTGGTCGCCTTAGTTGATCATGCACTTACCGATGCAGTCGTCGCAGCAATTGAACAACAATATACACAACAAACTGGGCTTGAAGCCACTGTCTATTTATGCTCCGCATGCGATGGTGCAACTCGAATCGATGAACGACTCTATTAATACCTCTGGTATCAATATCACGGAGAAAAGGGCCCTGTTATGGTAAGTTTCCGTCCACTAGCACCTTGGCAAGACCCCCGTGGAGGCCAAATTGAACGAGTGACAATAGATAACGGCATCATAGCACTAGAAGTGTTGAGCTTAGGAGGGATCATACGCTCGCTCTGGACACCAAACAGAGAGGGAGAACGAGGTAATGTGGTATTAGGATGTGACTCGGCTGAGGACTATTTAGCCCAAGATGCACATTTAGGCGCTATCGCAGGGCGCTATGCCAATCGAGTGGCGAATGGCCAAATGAGCTTTAACAATGAACATTATCAACTGGATGTAAATCAGGCCACTAACTGCCTTCATGGAGGCAGTGAAGGTTTTAATCGCAAACATTGGCATATCGGCCAACTACCGGATGGTGTCAGACTGAGTTTAGTCAGCCCAGATGGTGATATGGGGTTTCCAGGAAAGTGCAATATTCAACTGGATTATCGACTCACTGGAAATAACCTCTATATGGAAATTTTCGCTGCAACAAATAAACCTTGCCCCATAAGTTTGACTCAACATAGCTACTTCAATTTAGAATCAAACCAATCGATATCAAATCGTGACCATTTTCTCCAGATAAAAAGTCAAATGTACTTGCCGTTAAATGAGTTGGGCTTGCCGACTAAAGTAAGTAGTGTAAAAGGGACTAATCTAGATTTTCGCCAAATTAAAGCGTTTGCTAACGCTCAAGATGATCCAGCTTTTAGCACAACTTGTGGCATTGACCACTGTTATTTGACTGGAGCTAAAAGTACTGAACTCACGCATTTTGGTTCACTAAGTGCCCCTCATTCAGGGAGAAGTATGATACTGTATACTAACCAACCAAGCGTGCAGATATATGGAGCTAACTTTCTGGGGGGAGAAAAAGGACGCTATGGTCAGCTCCTTAACAAGCATCAAGCTGTTTGCATGGAACCACAACAAATCCCCAATGGGCCGAATCAAACTGAGCTTATATGCAATCCATGGATACTGCCCAATCAAGTCTACCACCACATAAGTCGCTATCAATTTGAGACATTTTAGTGACGTCAATTAGTCTTCTACATCATCGGGCCAATTATTCGCAAGTTCAGGATCTTGGCTCTCGTAATCATCTTCAAGCTCTGTATCTGTATTATCTGCTTGCTCAACTATATTTTTTTTGACTGGAGGCTCTTTAGCGCTATTAGCCAAAGATTTATGTGTCGAGGTATTATTAACCTCAACCCAGCCATCATGTTTATCCATAAACTCTTTTCGCGCAAAATCCCATGCAGCACCATAGGTATTTTCTGCCGCCTTTTTGGATTCCTTATCCAGATCATGGAGATTATTTTGAACGATCTCTTCTGCATATTCGATGATCGAATCTCTTTCTGTATTATAAAGATAAATCCTACCTGCAGATGCATCAGGGAATTGCTTGTCATGAATGACAATAGCATTACCACGAGCCGTTCTTAATTCGCCATACCAAATTGGTGTCTTCACTGTGTTATACATATATGCCAATCCCCTTAAATTAACACATACAGGATGAATACAAGATAAAAGACACACTCTTAACCCATACCAACCTATGCTATTGCAAATTAAATTCACATCAACTGAGAAATAACAGTGAATGTAAACTTCATCTTTACTTTGTGTCGTACTTCACTAAAAAATGAATATCTAAACTCATATCGAATTTAGTTGAAAGCATCAGTTATTCAAGTTTTCATTTCTTTTTTCTGCGAAAATCAAGTTAAAAACGACAACAAATAAACATAACTAAATGATAATAAAGGTTTAAAAAAAATAATGATTAAACGGCTTTAGTGCTATTTAAATGACATGAAAAAGTGATCATTTAATAAGCCTACCGACTAAGTGGGCTTATTTTTTTCGGCAAGAAGAGACAATACTAACTTACCTCTATGATGTCCGGATTCCATCAACTCATGCGCTTTGACACAGTCATCGAGAGAAAATTCAGCAAAAATATGTGGTTTAAGTTTATCGTTATTGATAGGATCTGATCCCATCAATGGCCAAACTTTTTCTAACAATTCAGCCGCTATTTCGGCTTTAGCCGCAGCGCTCTGTGGCCTTAGTGTCGATCCAGTCCAAGTTAATCGTTTGGCCATGATCCGAAAAATATCAACGTTAGCTGTCATCCCCCTTTGCATAGCAATGGACACCATACGCCCATCGACAGCTAACACCTTAAGGTTTTGATTAATAAAATCACCACCCGCCACATCGAACACCACTTCAACACCTTTCCCCTGCGTATATTTCATAACAGGTTTCACAAAATCATCATGATAATTAATCGTAAGGTCGGCCCCTAAGTGTAAGCAATAATCACACTTTTCATCACTACCAGACGTCACTATCACACGGGCTCCGAATGCCTTAGCCAACACAATAGCAGCACTGCCGACCCCTCCAGAGCCACCCTGAATCAAGACTGTTTCACCCACCTTTAATCCAGCGCGCATAAACAGGTTTCCCCAAACAGTGAAAAAAGTTTCCACAATCGCTGCGGCATCTTGATAGCGCCAGCCTCTAGGAATTGGTAAGCAATGCTTAGCATCCGTCACCACATATTCTCCGTATCCACCACCTGGAACTAAGGCGCAGATTTGATCGCCAAGCTGCCACTGATTGACTTCAGCCCCAATTTCTACAATTTCACCGGCAACCTCTAAGCCCAAAATAGGACTTGCCCCTTGAGGTGCTGGATAAAGTCCTTTTCTCTGAGCTAAATCAGGACCATTCAGACCAGCTGCATGCACCTTAATTAACACTTGTTCCGCCTCTATTTGCGGCAATGGAGATCGTGCAAGATACAGCACACTAGGTTGACCGGGCATATCATAAGTCACGTGAGCGTGCTCTTGAGGCAGTGAATTACTTAGCATAATTTTGTCTTATTACAATAATGATTTGATATTGTTACACCTCAAATAACCGTAAATCAATCTTTAATCGTCACAGAGAAATAACCAGCCATATTAACAGCATTAATCAATTAGCATCCTCTATTTAATCCCTTAAAAAATAATCTAAAGCACATCCATAAACATCGCATAAAAATTTAACGTATTGATTAAAAATACCTTCGCTCAGATAAACCATCAATTTCAGCCTAAGAGAAACGATATCTAAATTTATCGACATAAAAGCGATGCTATGGACGCCTTACTAATAGATAAGCATCCGTACTAACAATAAAAAAATGGAGTTAATATGAAATTAAAATATCTCGTCGTCGCATTAAGTTTAGCGGCAAGCTTTAATTCTATTAGTCAGCCAAGCATCAAACACCCTACACATTTGAGCCTAACAGAGACTGGTCTTTCTGCAGCATTACCATTAACACAAACACTATCCCCTTGGGTAAACGACAAAACGGCTAACGCTATGCCCGGATTAACGGGGCCAACTGGATCCGCTGCTGTCAATCATTGCAGTGACTTTATTGGGTTAAGCGGCCCTGCTCTGGTCAATCAACTTGTAAAGTCAGATCCACAATGTGTTAGCCCACTTTATGCCCTCAAAGGCATTAATGCCACTGCACTCTTTAGCGAAGCCAACATATTCACTGTTGCTAGCGAAATAGGTTTTCGAGCGCAACATTACACAGGTGTTGACACTTCTGGGGTCGAATCCCTTATCTACTTTCTGCGTGCCGCACTCTATGTGCAATTCTATAGCCCTCAATATATACAGCCCTACACCAGTGCAGTAAAAGCAAATATTAAAATTTCGCTCACAAATATCTTCAATAACAGTCATATATGGGAAGTAACCGATGAGAATGCTGGGCTATTAAAGGAATCTCTCATTTTGATAGATTCAGCTGGATTAGGTGCCGACTTTAACCATATAACGAAACGAGTGCTTAGTGAATATGATGCGTCTTGGCAAGCAAACCCAAACATGAATCATGCCGCTAATGCTGTCTTCACCACATTATTTAGAGGGCAATGGGATGATGAGATGCAGGCCCTATTCGCAACGGATCACAGTATTCTCGACTCGCTCAATCACTTTCAACTCAGAAATAGACACTTAATCGGTACTGATGCTAAATATGTGTTAGTCAACAGTGTGCGTGAAATGGCACGACTGTATTATATTCCAGAGATGAAAATCAGGACTACGGCCTTAGTCAAAACCGTACTCAATAGCAGTAATAAAAATGATGAATCCAATGAAATTTGGCTAGCCGCTGCTGAGATGGCAGATTATTACGACCGTTCCAACTGTAATGACTACCTTATTTGCGGATATAAAACACAGCTGGAAACAGATACCCTCGGCTTTAACTGGCAATGTTCAGACACCCTAAAAATGCGCGCACAAGCACTCTACCAAGATCAAGCTAAGTGGGCTTGCGACGTGCTCAGAGAGCAGGAGCGCTTCTTTCACAGCAAATTAGCAACACATAACATCCCAGTTAACAATGACAATAACGAGGCCCTTGAATTAATCATATTTGATAGTTCAAATAATTATCAATCTTATGCTGGCACATTCTTTGGCATAGACACCAATAATGGTGGTATGTATTTAGAAGGCTCTCCTGCAGCTATCAAAAATCAGGCCAGATTTATCGCCTATGAAGCCCAATGGCGTCAACCAGACTTTCATATATGGAACCTTCAGCATGAGTATGTGCACTACTTAGATGGACGCTATAACTTACATGGTAACTTTGATCACGGACTCTCTGAAAACACCATTTGGTGGATAGAAGGATTAGCGGAATATATTTCTTATCGTAATGGCTATACTGCCGCTATTACGATGGGAGAAACAGCTGAATTTCCGTTGTCGACTATCTTCAAAAATCAATATGACTCAGGTCAAGATCGTATTTATCGCTGGGGATACTTAGCAGTACGCTTTATGTTTGAGAACCATCAATCAGATGTTGATCAAATCTTATCTTATCTTCGTAATGATCAATATAAAGAATACCAAATATTGATGGATAGTATCGGTACTCGATATGACAACGAATGGAACGGCTGGCTCACCAGTGGGTTAAGCGTTATTGATAATGGCATCGTCGACACAGGTCCATCTGATATTGATGCACTCCCAAGTGGTACTGTGAGTAACTGGACAGGCCCTAAAATAACGAACAGCACAGACTACTCTCCCTGTGAAGTCACGGATGAAGCCTACCGCTATAATGATCAAACTAGCCTAGAATTTGATACGCCTATTGAGTGTATTTATTCACAAAATGGCAGTACCCATTTTGCCATTGCCAATGTCAATAAAACCAGCGAAGACATTTGGGTTAAAGTCGGTGGTGGGTGGGGCGATGCCGACATATATTACAGCACGACAGGCTGGGCAAGCGGCGAATCAAATGATGGTTATGGGATAGGTAATGGTAACCATGAAGTGATTAAAGTGACCATGGATCCAAATGAGAACTGGCATTATTTTACGCTTTCTGGTGATTTTGGTGGTGTAGATTTACTGGTCAGTACCATTGAGGTCATTGCCGACCCAGATCCAGCCCAAGAGGCTGACAATGGCAAAGAGCCACCCTCCACTCCTATTGACCATTGTGGCGCAGCAACCATCACTCAAGGTCAATTAACACTCGGAAAAAGTGAATGTATTAGCGGTGGTGAAAATAACTTATTCGTCTATATAGAAGAAGATAATACCCAACTTTCCATCACCACATCAGGGGGCGAGGGTGATGCCAATGTTTATTTCAATGCCGATACTTGGGCCACTAGTACTCAATATCAATCCAGCTCAACCAATACGGGAAATAGTGAAGCTTTACATGTCACTGTCGATAGTGGCTGGCGCTACATTACTCTTGATACTGAGACTGAATTTAATGGTGTAACCGTCACGGTTGATCTCAATACCAATACATCGCGGATAAAAGACGCATGCCAAACACTCACTCCCGTCAATAAGGTTATCTTAACATCAGGTGAAGCTGTTTGCTCTACTGATGGTATCAACTATTACTCACTTTGGATTGATGAGGGAGTCAATGAACTCACCGTTAGTTCAGCATATGGCAGCGGAGATATCAGCCTGTATGGTGGCACAACTTGGCCCAATGCCAATCGCTACGATCTTGCTTCGACAACCCCTGATAGCACAAGTGAAAACTTCAACATACGCAATCCAGCTTCTGGCTGGTATTACATTACATTGCTCAGTGAGATACCCAGCTCTGGAGTCGCGCTTCAAGTGGATCTAAAGTAGTGTAATTGCAACCGAGAATCCATCATATTCTATCCAAAAAAAGCGGCCTTAAGGCCGCTAACAATATTTTACTGTCGACTTTTAAAATTGAGCAACAATCGGATCTGAACATAAAGTCATGTTCGTTTCACAGATTTTATACTCAACCGATGCTGGAGCATTACTGAAACGGTCACGATAACGGCCATCATTGCCAGTCGTTGCGACCCTCTTTCCATCTCGGTAAACAGTTACCCACACTCCTGCAGCCCCATCCCAGCTCAAGTCAACCAAAGCACGTCCAGTACGAGACACTTTAGCTCGGATAACTTCTGCCGTAATTGTCGCATCAAATACATCAAGATCCATACTGACAGTATCCGTATTTCCTTCAGCATCGGTCACGGTCAGTGACGCTGTATAATGACCTGATGTAGCATAAGTATAAGTCGGATTCATCGCTATTGAATGACCGCCGTCACCAAAACTCCAGCTATAGCTAACGATGTCATTATTGGTATCGGTACTGGTATTGGTAAAGCTAGCCTGTAAGCCATCGACGTTATAATCAAAACCAGCCACTGGTGCGTCAGTGACGTCACCACCCAATCCTGAAATCACCATTCCCCAATGATTAAGCATACCCACATCAGCACCTGCATTATCACTCACTGACAATGTCCAGGTTCCTGTAGCCATCTCACCATTGAAATCAGTCAGTTCCCAGCTCTTCACAATATCATCCGCACTGCCTCCAGCAAGGTTATGCAATACAGTTTCAGTCCCTTGTGGTGAAGTCAACTTAACGATAAGATCACCACTCCACGTATGGGTGATATCGACATCAGCACTCACACCAAAGACCTCTAATGTGTCAGCTACTTCAATATGACTCACGATCCCATTTGGATCATTGTCTGGTATATCAACCGCATTATCATTGCTATAAGTATAATCAGCGATACCTTGTGGGAGTACAGTTAGAAATACCGTTTTACTCTTCTCTATTACGCCGTCATTACCCGATACTGTAATAGCATAATCACCCCAAGGAGTCATCGCAGTGGTCATTATATCTGCGGTAAAGCTATCACCCGCCATCACAGCATCAGTTGATAGCGACACACCTTCTAACGAAGGAGAAACTGCAACGCTTAATTCTACTGAGCCATCCCACCCCGCCACACTACCCAGACCAAAATCATAACTAGCTGCCATGCCAGCTTCTATCGTCTGAGAAGCTGGGCTTACTGTAAATCGATAACTTGGAGATGGATCAGCCATGTCAAGTGCTTTAGCAAGGTTTAAACGCGTTCCTCCCACACTTTTCCCTGCTAAATCATCATTAAGGTCACCTGAATCCATGAGAAGTTGCTTCATTTCAAGCAGAGTTAAATCAGGATTAATCGACCAAACTAAGGCCGCTGCTCCTGTCATGTGTGGTGTTGCCATCGACGTACCTGAATACGTATCATAGCGATTGCCAGGCGTAGTCGACAAAATTGACGAACCTGGTGCCCCCATATCAACGCTTACTCGCCCCCACTGGGAAAAACTGGACATATTGTCATTACGATCAGTACTTGCAATCGCCATCACAGCATCTGAATCATAACTCGCTGGGTAACTGGGAGTGACATCGTTATCACGCGCACTGTTACCTGCTGCTGCGAAAAATAAGATCCCAGCATCACCAGCAGATTCAATCGAATCTTTTAATGCTTGGCTAAAACCACCCCCACCCCACGAATTATTCGTCGCTTTAATATCGACACCATAATTCTTTTTAAGATCGGTCAAATAATCGATACAGGCAATCGCACCTTCAGTAGAGCCAGAGCCGCCAGCATCGAGGAATTGACAACCAATGATAGAGACATCCCAATTGACCCCCACAACACCGATGTCGTTATTACCTTTAGCGCCAATTGTTCCCGAAACATGGGTTCCGTGTCCATTAACGTCCATGGGATCGCCACTATTATTCACTGCACTAAATCCATGAACATCATCAACAACACCATTACCATCATCATCAATATTATTATTAGCAATTTCATTTGGATTAGTCCAAATATTACCTTGCAAATCGGGATGATTGTAATCCACACCCGTATCTATTACGCCAATAACAAGACTTGCATCGCCCGTGGTTATATCCCACGCTTCTACAGCATCAATATCGGCATCCGCTGTACCACCATTTTGCCCGGTATTATTCATCGCCCAAAGAGAAACAAAATCCGGATCATCAGGCGCACCTATCGCTTTAATAACATAATTAGGCTCTGCATATTTTACCGCAGGATGCTGACTGATCATTTTAATCGCGGTAAACACATCTGAGCCTGAACTTAACGTAAGTGTTGATAATCTGCCGCCCAATAAATTAGCAAACATATCATCAACGCCATCGGCATTAACATCTCTAGTAAAACCACGAACTAGACGTTGAGCAGAAAGGCGATCAGACTTAGTCGTATTGTCTTTGTATACAACTAAAATTGAATCTTTTACATACTCATGTTGAATCAATTTAGCTTGAACAGGCACTGCAGATACCGTGATAATACCTGTAATAGCAAGTGCGATAGGTGACAGCTTATTAAACATATTCTGGCTTCCTTTATTCTTGAATATTCTGATCCAGAATCCATGCCTTATATAACTTTTCAGTAGTTATCCTGCCTACAGGTAAAGTCTCAACATAAAATTCCAGTGCGCGATGTTTTTCACAAAATAATTGTTGGCATAAATACACTGTTTTAAAAGCCAAAGGAGATTGATTACAACCTTTGCACTACTTCCATTATCTTACTTACGTAACCGAATATACAATTTAGAAAAACAAAGAAATATAAAAAACATTTATAAAATATAATCTTAATAGATATCTACCTATTTTTTTAATTTATTATTTTGACTTTTTATAAATAGACCTTTCTTCCGATTGCGACATTTTTACAGCGCTGTAACTTGGATAGTCATTTGGATCTATCGCAGTAAGCGAGATATCTAAAAAAATGCCCCACGAATTTGAGCGGTTCTAAAGTGAGATCAACCTAAAACTCATAAAAAAGGAATATAAAAGTGCCAGTACTTAAATCCGCGCCTTTAATTATGTTGATTATTTGTTGTGGCATGGGTGTCCAAGCAGATGAATTAGACATTAATAATGACTATGAATTACCTGTCACCCTACAAACTCTTCTTGAAAATAGTGGACGAGAAAATCTAATAAACCTAGTTCAACTAGGCACTCTTAACCAAGCAAAAATAATGCAAATGGGCAGTCAGAATTATGCTTACTTGCAGCAAATAGGAGAAGGTAATCAGGCAGATGTCATTCAGCATGGAAAGAATAACCAAGTAGAACTTCTTCAAGTCGGTACCGAAAATAACGCCTCAATCACGCAAGTTGGCAATGATAACTTAGTTAATTTAAATCAACTTGGTCATGCTAACTTTTCCATCGAGCAGCTTGCTGATGGTGCAGAAATAACCATAACACAATATTAAGCAGGGAAAAGTCATATGAAATCTCACACTAAAAAAACAATACTTACGCTAGCAATAACAGCAGGACTTGGAATGAGCAGCTCAGTCTTTGCTGACTCACAAAATTCGGCAACCATTACACAAACGACCAATGAAGAAAATGCTATAGGTCAAGAGGCTTTTATAGAGCAAAGTGGCGATCTCAATATTGCCGTGATCACTCAAGAAGGAAACGATCAATCGGCAACGATAGTTCAAGAAGGAATTTCCCACGAAGCCAATACCGAATCAACAGGCATCGATAATAATATTGAAGTCGATCAAACTGATGATTCACACATATCAAACGTTAAGGTCACAGGTAACAATAACCAAGTGTATGTCGCTCAGTATGACAAACTTAACAACACAAGCATGGACGTCACAGGACACAATAACAGCACTGATATCATGCAAGATGGGACTAATAATAACACAACGACCAGCCTCATCGGTGATAATAATACCTCAGACATGAATCAAACTGGCGACAGTAACATCAGTTCATTTTTCGTCGAAGGCAATGATAACAATGCCGATATAACTCAAGTGGGATCGAGTAATACTGTGGATATGTCATCTCTTAATATGATGCCGAATATAGTAGGAGATAACAACGACCTTGAGTCTTATCAAGATGGAAGTGAAAATTCCGCAGCCGTCAATGATTTGATCGGTAACGATAACAATTTCGTTATGAGTCAAATAGGCGCGAACAACTTAGGTGCCGTATTCGCACTCTCTGGATCTGATAATGAAATCGAAATAGATCAAGAAGGTGATAACAACATTGCTTCTCTGTCTTTTGCTCAAGGTGATGATAATTTTTTTGAAGTCAATCAAATAGGCATGAACAACACGATTGGTGGGACTCTTATTGCCGAACTCCAAGGCAATGATAATGATATCAATATCGAGCAAGAAGGTGATAACAACAGCCTAGTATTTCAAGCAATAGGCGATGATACAGACGTCTTTTTGGATCAAGAAGGTAACACCAACCTCGCCACTTTCGGTGCCTACGGCAACGATAATGATTTTACCTTAAGAAGTGATGGAGATGGCAACGAACTCAAAGCTTATGCAGAGGGTGATGATAACGCTATCGATATTAGCCAAGAAGGTAATATTAACTTTGGCAAAACTGAGATAATAGGCAGTGATAACGAAATAGATATTGAGCAAGATGGTAATGATAACGAAGCCTTTATTAGTATTGCAGGTGTCGATAATACAGATATAGAAACGACGCAAGTAGGCGATCTTAACCTGATTGACCTTATTCTTACCGGTGATGACAATGGCACACTGATAACACAGACAGGTAATGGTAACTGGATTGGCGGTAAAGATGATGGCGCCTTTATTGTTACGGGTGATAGTAATAGCCTAACCATTGCCCAAACTGGTAACGATAATTTAACCTTAGGGTCTCAAACAGGTATGGATAATACTATTTCAGTCACTCAAACTGGTGATTTCAATACAGCAACTGTCATTCAAAACTAAATTTATCTGATAACGAGTGGCAGTGTTATTTGCTCTCTCAGAGTATCTGCTTAATGATTAGCAATCCAAGTACTGCCATGTGCTTGGATTTTTTATAAATAAAATGGGAATTTTAACACTTCTGCAGGTGTAATGCGCACCTTGCAGTCACCTGTTATACCTACCATAAAAATGCCAGTAAGCTTAACTTGCTGGCATTATAATTTTTGCTCTGTGTGGATTTGCCATTTTATGCTAATAACTAAGAGCATAACTCCAGCTGACTCTGATAGCTTTGCGCTAACCTAAGTAACTCAACCCGATTCCGAGATTGTGTCTTTCTGAATATAGAAGAGATATGTGCCTTCACAGTATGCTCGCTGATACATAGCCTATGAGCAATCTCCTTATTTCTAGCTCCGCTCGACACAAGGCTAATGATGGTTCGTTCTCTACTCGTTAGCATCTGCATCATCACAGCAGTATCTTGCAATGTATCATTAGCACTATCTAACTTACGTACTAGTTGGCCAAATACACGGCTGATCAACTGTCTGTCAAAGTAGAGTTCACCTTCAACCATACTCATTAACCCAGACATTAAAGAGTCCATTCCTTGATTTGAATACAGTAATCCTTTAATCCCTAATAATAATGCCGACTCTGCCTGCAATGTATTAGGTTCCACTTGGTGAAGCGCTACGGGAAGCTGTGAAGCAAGTCTAGATGCCACCAGAGGAATACCTTTACTATCAAGTGCCTCCCCTTTTTGGGCAATGAAACAAAAGCGGTTGGAAATATCTCCTTCACATAACTCTGAGGCTTTACTCACAATACGTGTTTTTAAACCTATGGATTGAGCCAAAATGGCTAAGTGACATGGCGCATCGATTTGATGAAAAAAAACAAGTTCATCGATTTGGTTCATACTATTTTCCTTGTCGATATAGTTATGTTTCCACCCTGAAGAAAACACAAAAACTCTTCGGTCCATAAGAGTTACTACAGATGTTTATCTTTTGAGAAAAGTTATTGCGTTAATGTGATACAAGTTACCAGAAAAAACACCAACACGACACAATAAATTCAACATTTAAACAAATGAAAATAATATTAATGAATTAAATATTATATTCAGTAAAGCAAGCATTAATTTAAAGTAAATTTTATAACGTCAAATTAAGAGATAAATATCGATAATAGAGCACCTAATGACCTGTCATTCATACTCAGAGCGTAAACATCTTTATATTGATTGTTCTGGGCTCCAGTAACCTAATTCAATCCCCTTATCTACCATTTCAGCAACGGCTAATTCAATCGCTTGCAAAACACAAAACTGTACCGGTTCATTGGTACTGTAACCCATCTCAGCTTCAGCCAAACGATTCAAACTGGTATAGCGCATTAAACCAGCCCTCATTTGCTGAGAAAATACACGCTTAGTGGTTGAAACAGAAATCATTACCTTGCCCGTGTACACATCAACCGCTCTCAAATAAATAGTGACCTGATCCTCTCGATACTCCTCTGATGCACCGATACCATAATATTGAAGTCCAATGCCACCAGTACTCACATTCGCTTCATAATTGATTATTCCACCTTCAAGTAACAATCGCGCATTCGTCAACAAAGGAACATCAAGTTCTTTATTTTTGTTAGGTTGTTTTTTAGTTATTTTTCTTTCGGTTAAAAGATTTTGCAATCCTTCACGTTCAACAGGTGTGAACCAATGAGATTCAAGTAACGTTTGAATCAACATCGAAGTAGCACCTTGTGTTACTGCAGTTGAAAATGAACTGACATTAGCCTGAGGTTTATACTGCCCAGTTTGATCACGAAATGAATATACTGCAACTGGGATTGGATATTTAGGGCCTTTCATTGCCTGTAAAGCCTTCATTGTAGCACTAACAGGATTAATCTCAGCCTGAGTCATGTGTAATTCAGGTTTGGGAATTAGCCCACAAGCAGAGAGCAAGCTAAGCATAATAATAACAAATGATTTCATCAATTCACTCCATATGACGGCATTTCAATCACTGTCACTTCATCAGTTATCAAGTTAATAACCGTCACCATTAATCCACCACCAGCAGGGATCACTTCAATACGATAATCTCCAGTATCATAAGTTCCCTCCTTGATATCACCACCCGCAACTCCTCGAGCCACTTCACTTAAGACGCTTCGCTCCAAGGATTCTTTAAAACGGGTAACAAAGTCTTTATCGGTTTTTTTCGCAGTATTGTCATTCTGCGCATTAGCCTTATTCAATAAATAAGAGCCATTGAGTGCTGATCCGCCAAAGCTGGGATTAATCGGCGTATAAACTAACTCTGTCGACTGAGCCAAATTTATCATTAAAGTCAAACTTACCGCTAAAAGTAACATTTTATACTTCATCATTTTACTCCTCATTACTTAACGTTAATAACCATCATCAATGTCCGTCATTTCAGCGGTAATGGCATTCGCCTTCACTTGAGCAATATGATCTATTGTGAGTAATATCGCTTGCTCAGCTCGATCTTTAATGGGCTTTTCACGACGACCAAAGTAAGTAATGTAAATAGTTTGCCCATTAACCGCTAATGTCAGCCGAGTGCCAGACTGAGGAAAAACAGTTTCATCAAGGGTCACATTAAAGCCTTGAGTAAAAGGCAAATCTCGCCAATATCCTGAATAATAAAAACCAAAATCTTTACCGAAACGTGTCAGGGTTCTATCTATGACTAAACCACTAATTTCAATATCACGCTCAACCGCGATAGTGACTACTGGCAAGCTACAAATAAACAGTAATAAATAAACCCATTTTTTCATATGTTATCAATCTCAACTAAGAAAAAAGACAAAAAACTGAACTTACAAATACACGCTATAACGCCAAAAAAATCCAGCAAGATGACAACGTGGAACAACACTATCAGTGATCACGTTTGGTTGACGAACAGAAAACGTTCAATGTCCAATAATGTTAAATATATAGCACAAGAGCGTAGTACTTTCGGGCTATTACTTGTATCAAGAGGAATGATGAGAAAAAAATTGCTGTGGGAGATAAAAGATCAGAAATGTATTTTTAAGCTTAATAATCAGTAAATAACAAACAGATATTTACGTAAAAGGCGATAATAATCGCCACTTCACAATGACATCAATCCGTTTTTTTTACCCCAACAAGATTGAATATTTTATGAGTAAGATCATTATCTTGACCATCAAATAGCTCCTCTAACAACTCTGGAAAAGATTTATTTCCCCAGCCAATTGCTTTTTGCAACAAGAAGGAAACAGGGCTATGGGGTTCACTTTCTCGAAAATACTCAGCGACATCCCCGAGTAAATGCAGCGCTTGCTCTCGATTGTGTACGTTGTTCTTAGCAATCTTTTTCAGATTCGTTGTGGTAAATGGAGATGCTATGTAAGCCGTTTCCTCAGGCCCTATTTCACCTCCATTATCTTGCTGATGTAAGTCCACATCAACTTCCTCCAAGTTGGTAACAGGTGAAGTCAATCCTGATAATTGTTCCAAAGCATGATTAAATTGCTTAAAAATACTTTTTAACACACTAAAATTTGTACTTTTCACTCCACTATGTATAACTTTATCTCTCACTGTAGCATCCAATCTTTCAATTTCTTTAAGACACCGTTCGAGATTAACTAAGCGATCAATAATAACTTCTTTTTCTTGAGTAACCTTGCCTGAAACTCTCTGTTGCAGCGCATTGATTTCACCTTTTCGCTGTGCACTTTTGTAATCGAAGAAAGTTAACTCACCCACTAATGGTTTCAATAATAAAGGAGCATATAAGAGATTACTTTCCTCACTGTCTCCAGCTAACTGGAAAAAAGCCTTTAATTTGAAATGAGTCTGCTCAACTAGTTGTCCAGGTTCATCAGTAGCTTGCAGGTTTTGTTTATCCAATACCGGATTTAGCGTATCCCAATTACACTCAATTAAATCTGTTAACCAAGACAGACTATTAGCTACACTCTCAAAACTATTATCTAAAATAACCTGAGCAGCAATAAACCAAGCTATCAACTCAATATCACGACTTACATGACGAAAATTATGCATTAAACTTTCAGCTAATGACTGCCATAGATGACTGTTTTCATCAGTTAATTGCTCTTTTTCTTCAGCACTAGGATTTTGAGTCAACTTACGAAGAGATGTCTTGCCTAAATTAAATTTATTACGAAGAGGCCTGAATGCACTTTTATCTAATTTTAAATAGGCACCACACGGTAGCAGTTCATCAATAGGAATCAATAGATCGACAATTTCAGCATTAGACAGCAACATTTTTTCTCTTCTCAATTAATCTATAAATAAGCATAAACACACATTCTATACATAGATAAAAACACAACAAGGTTTTATTACGTTTAGTCAGTATTAGTAATTTTAATGACTAGTTATCACAATTACATTGTTAACACTAATTACAACATATGCTCAAAATTATTTTTTACGCTACCAAAATATTGCAAACCCAACATATAGGACTCAAAAAATATTATGTAAATTAGATATTTTACACTTAAACATTAATATACGCTAAATCACAACATGATCACCCATATCCATCATTACTTCGATCATATCGGTATATTTGTCAGTCATATCAAATGCATCATAACATTCTTGAAAAGAGTGAAATCCAATCCCAACAATAAAAGCTGACATTATATTTTCAAGTTTTTGTCCTTCACTACTACTAATCCCAATATTAAGGAGGCTTAACGTATTACAAAAACCATTAGCCATCCCAGATGTACCAGCCAAATATGGAACACCTTCCATTTTATTTCTGGTATAAATTGATCTGGTTGAAAGAGCATTAACATTATTCTCTACATAGTGGCTACTTAATTGATAGAGAGGGTTTAAGTTATTTAACAGTTGACTTTTAATTTGTGCAGATCCAAAAAGGTTTTTAGCCATCAATGTTTGCTTTTTAACTTCCAAATTCATAGTACTATGATTTCTCCCGTATCTATCAAAACTAGAGTAGACACTTGATATCTCTTCTTTTCTTTTCTGATCAACTGCAGATAATAAATATTTAGGAAGAATCCATATAACGGTAAGAATGGCAATTATTGCATCTTTCTCTTTTGATGAAGCCTGTTTTTTTAACATTTTCACCAGATCTTTCTTTTCTGAAACGTTCTTAACTTTAGTGTGAGTAGGAAATAAATTACTCGTTCTAGCGCTATTATAAAATGCTCCAAACTCAGAGATGTCACAACTTTTAATATCTTTATTTTTTTCCAACACTTTAATTATTGACTTTGTCACCTTAATGATAATCTGTACATTTGATTTATCACTTAATATTAGCAAAGCTTGCTCAGCCTCATATTTAAGTTTATCTTCTCGACTTACAACGTGTGGGGGGTAAATAAAATTCATGTCAATATCCTATATCATTATTTATATGTACTTTCTATTAATCGCTAGCTGTCAATTTGTTGCATCATTTTTTCTAATGCATACCAATCATCATCCTCCTCAACATAACCCACGCCTAATTTCTGATTTGACGACGAAAACATCGGTGTCAATTGCCATGCTGGCAGTAATGCTCGATTTACACCTATTGGATAACTGGCACCAAAATCAATAAGCCGGACTGAAGTATTTTCTTCATCAAACAGAATGTTCGACGGTTTGATATCGCCATGAACCCAACCCTGCTGATGACAATGTGATATCGCGTGCACTATTTTGGGTAACAAGCAAATCAATAAGTTGAGTTCTTGATCTCTTAATTCATTTAATGAGCGAAATGCAGAATAATACTCAAAATAAATAGCCTGTTTTTTTTCATCAATGGCGATGGCTTTTTGAATACAAAAGCTGTGGCAAGCATTAACAGCTTGCCACTCGCGCCACATTTCCTCTTGACAAAAATAATGTTTAACCAAATATGTCGGGTTAACATTCATCATGTGGTTCACTTACTATAGGTACTTAGGAAGTACAAATTGTGCAAATAATGACTGATCTAATACTTGGCTCGAATGACGTAATGTATATTGGAGTGCAATTCTTTTTCCTTCAATCACATAGTTCAATTTACGAACTCGTCTCGCAGAAGTGCTTGTAGAAGTACCATCCAATAAAAATCGAAATAACGCCCATTGTCCAGTGTATGATTTGGTCGCAACCCTGTCTTGCCCAAGATAGAAATTAGCACTTAAATAACCATCTATATCACTCGCTGGCCAATTAATGGCTTCCCATACTCGTGGTCCATGCTTGTAATCAAAAACATTATCAGTCTCTCTGAGTTGAAATTCAGTCACCGTTGTACTCATTGAGCTGACCTTTAACTCTAATCCTGCTCCTAACTTCTGACCATTCGGACCAAAAAATACCTCACGAACTTTATTCGCTTGTCGAAGCTGTGTCCGAGCTTTGTTACTAATCGACAATGTCATACCATCAATCACACGTAACCTTAGAACACCATTATCCCAATACACAAAAGGGTTAAGAATTTGCTCAACAAATTGATCCAATCGCCCTTCAGGTTTAAAAAAATCTGAAAAATCATTAAGATCAACTTCACCACGTCCTTGTAAATAGAAAGGGAATCGGCCTTTAATGGACTTCGAATAAAATAAGTACACCCCTTCATACCACTGTTTATTAATGTAATTCGAACTGCCAAGAAGCACTTGCTTCCATGATTGCTTGGCAAGATCACGAGCCCATAAAGTAACCAACTCAGGTTTATTTCCTATCAAATTAGTTAAATTTGTAATTGGATCTTGGCCACTTTTAGCATGCTCTACGGCATATTTGTAAAGGACTTTACTGGGTTCTGAATTGATTTGAGCTTTATCCAAATAACGACTGAGCTCAGTGGCTGTCTCTAATAAGGTATCTATAGGAGCTGCCCCATCAGACTGACCATTACCTGTTAAGTAATATGATAAATCGCTAAACGCTTCGTTGACGACATAAGCTGCTTGCATACGAAGTAGTTTATCTCCTCCTATACTTTTAATTTTATTAAGCTTATTTAAAGAAGTCGCCACCTTGTTCAAGCCCAACTGATTCGCCGTAGTCGAACTGTTTCGACCGTCATTACTTGGCTCTGTTACCGCTAAACTGGTATTGCTGACAACGGTGTTTAATACATCTAGCATTGGGCTTATCGAAACATCTGCGATATTTTTTAACCCATAAATCAATCCCGATTGACTCGTAAAGCGTTTAATATGAATATTGGCGATTAGATCTTTCCAGTAGCTTATGTATTCAGAGAAATACAGCTTTTGAATTTTCTGACGTAAATCAGTTAATTCAGCAAAAGAAACCTGTGGGTCTTGCCCTTTAAGCAACTTAAAAACACTCAATTCATGACGTAAAAGCGAGGATTCAGCACTAAAATCCAACTTACTGTACCCAGTTTTAGTGTAAATTTCAGGAACTAAATAACCATTAAAGTCCTTAGTGAAGGCAAATACGGTATCAAATTTTGGCCCTAGCATACTGCGTAAATCCACTTGATGACGATATTGAGGCAAGCTTTTAATTTGCGCATATATTAAACGTTCTGGTGATAAGCCTGCTAGATTATTTTTAGCAACCATAATGAGTTCTTGATTTGGTTTCAAAAAATCATCGTAATGACTGCTGAGTAAATCCTCGATTAAATAAGATAACTTAGCTAAATCGTCTAGAGAAACGCCACCCTTCACCTTTATAATGTCGAACAAGAAGCTTTCCATGGCTGCAAGATCAAGCTGGGTTTTATCAAAAAGCATCAAATAATAACGAAGCACTTCTAATGTTTTGCCAGCGTCTCCCATACCGATATATAGGGATAGCTCATTGCTAATAATGGTTTCCAACTTGGGCAATAGTAATCGTGTTAATTGCTTCTGATAAACCGAATTCATGCGTACTGCAGTCGATGTTTGCTTAACACTGACGCTTTGATACCAAGTCTTGGCTCCCATACCTGTCACTGCAGAGCCTCTCAATACAGTCAAGGGTGAAATGGTATCTAAAATTGAATAGTTAGCTGGCATTTTTTGAGTGTTAAGTGCAAAATTATCCATGCTAGCGATAGATTTATTACGCCATAACTCATCATGATCCCAGTTATTATTTAATACTATCCCTGAAAAAATCAAACTTCCTACTACCGTAGACATCATTACTATTCTCGCGACTACGTAGCGTAAATCACGCCATTTATTGAGGCCGGTAATGCCTCTCTCTCGCAAGATAACATGACTAAATAAACGTGAAACAAAATAACTTCGATTTCCAGGTGCTTGTTGACCTTGTGTTTGGGAGTTAAATCCTGCTTTTTCGGCAATTACTTGAGTTAACAAGTCAAATTTATTCCCTTTTTGCTCTGAAGATAACAAATAAGCGCCGCGAACCCATACGGCTTGTCGCACTCGACTTTCACGACCTATTTCATTAAGCAAGTCAGTTATATGCTCAAAGAACATTTGCAACTGATAAGGTAATGCCACGAGCGTCCTAACACGATCACTATTTGAGTCGTACATAAGACCAAACTGCTGTTTCACTAAAGAAGAGAGCAATTTTTGAACCTGTAACTCAAATTCCTCCTTATTAAAACGCCGCTTAGTATCACATGACAAAGTCACGCCAAATGGATTGTCCAAATCATCCGTAGAATAACGCTCAAAAAAATCAGTAAAATCAGCCAGACAATCAGCCTTAGAAAATAAGCAATAAAGGGGTAATTCAAGTTGTAATATTTTATTAAGAGAAATAAAACATTTTTGATAAACACTAGCAATTGACTTAAGATCTTTACGATCTTTATTTAACACTTGATCACATTCAATGATAGACACGATACCCGTTAAAGCTTGGCGCGGACGGTATTTGAGTAACTGCTGTAACAACACTTGCCATAATGGTTCATCAATACCATCATGGCTTACTATCGCCTCACCTAATTCAATAATAACAGCAGTATCATTACTCCAAAAACGCAGATACTGAATATCGACTTCACGGCCTTCGGACAATTTATCATTGATAAGTTCGAAGCCATTTTCATGCAAAATGGTTGCAGAGGAATCCCCCTTCCCACCAATAACGAGATACCAAGGTAAAGAATACACGTTACTCGATTTGTAGCTGCTTTGTTTGCGTATCGCTGATTCGAATTTTTGCTGAATCATACGGGTATCTTGTTTTAGTAACTGCTGTTGAGCAGTTAACGTATCATTTTCTTGGTCAATAGCATTTTGCTTACGCCACCAAAAAATAGTCAATACACACGTTAATACAAACCAGACGACTGTCATTACCTTTACCCAGAGAAGGTCCTCTAATGGAAAATAAATCCAAGCACCTAACATCACAAAAAGGCTCAATGTTGCAAATAAAATTGCCATTATTTTTTTAATCATACGATTACAGAGCCTTTCGAATTGTCGCGTTGAAACCGAAACGAATGTTAAGTTCATTCTTTAATTTACGTATTTCTGCCACATTTTTTATAGCAGGAATATACACTTGGATACCTGTTTCGGTATTTCTCATCAATGGGCTATAGCCTACTTTTTTTACGTTTTCAATCGCTCTTGTTGCATCTTCTGTGCGAGAAAAAACCGCCAATATGACTTCCCAGTTAATGAGGCTTTTATCTTGTATATTTAAATCGTCCCTCTCAGACCATTCATCCATGGATAGCTTATGCCCACCTAAAGTCACCTTATCTGCTGATTGATTCGTGCTAGAAAATGAGTTCATCTGTGACAGTGAATCTAATTGACGTAAAATAGGCTGACTAAGTTCACGATACTGATATTCTGTAAATATATAAGCCAAGCAGACCATTAAAATGGCGCATAAGATTATTTTCCTTTTACTCACCAATAGCCAAGGCTGCAGCTCCTTAATTAACTTGGGTTTATGCGGTACTAAAACGGCCTTTTCACTTCGATAAGTAATTAACAAGTCGTAGGTTTTTGATTTTATCTCATGTAACGTACTCATATCGCGATAACGATATCGCCCCTTAAACCCGAGCATTAATAAGATGTATTGCAGTTCAATAAAGTCTGTTAACTTAGCTGGCTGTAAAGTGGCATTTTTGAGTAAACTGAAAAATGCTTCCCCGCCATTTCTCTGTGAAAATACCTTGCTTACCAAAGAATAATTTTCCCAACGTGCTTTTACTCCCCACACAGTATTTAAAATCGTTTCATCAAATGCAGCACAGAAAATAAAACAACTTTTCTCTATAATACTGGGGTGATAATCAAGCCTTAAACCTCTTTCCCTAAATCGCCCTAGCGTATCGAGTAATTGTTGCCTGAAACCTTCAATGTTTATTGGCGCTCCTTGCCGTGGAATCGTGACCAGAATACCGAGCAACTCAGCCGATGTATTCAGCAAAGGGCTACCATAAGCTGTGACGCTATCCAGTACATATTCTGATTTTGAAATATCGACATAACTCGATTTTTCTACCACCTGATGATAGTTGAAATTATCTTCAGAACGACGAATTTGAACAGTGGGTTCCTCACTAAATAATTTAGACACTACTCACCTACCTAATGACATAAAATTCAACATCGACATCTGTAATACGTTCATCGATATGCAAAGCAATAGGCTCTTCTTTTTTAATCAAAGCCTGCCATAATTCAGATTTTGCATCCACCTCAAAATAAGCAGCGTCGTGACGAGCTTTTAATTCAGATGGAGCATAAGAAAGATGGCGTAGAGCCACCCCTGATAAAGCGTTTCGCACCAAACTGACAATATCGCTATTACCTGCAAGCTTACACGCCTCCGGAAACTCCTTACCCAGACGTGTCGAACCAATTGGCGACGTCACCGCCATGATGAAGCGCCCTTGATGATAAAGGCTACGATCCATAACCTGTGCCTGTAATAATCGTCTCGTGGCAAATAGTTGTGTTTGCCAATGCAGCGTCGATACATTGTCAACCTGAACCTCCCTCAGCAGTAAGATCAATTCTGAGAAAACTTTAGAAAAACAATCATATAACTCATTAACATCCCAAACGGGAAAAGAACTAGGGACTTTACCTTCAAGCCCCTGCATTTGCCCAGTCATTGAAATGCACTCAAGATAGAGCTGTTTTGTCAACAAACCAGCATCTTTATTCCACTGCTCAAGCTTAGGCATCCAAAATCCTAACGCCTGCAGCCATAAATAGTCGCGCATTAATCCCTGATAACTTTTACTGCTATTGTCAGCATTAAGGCGGCCAGAGATAGTTCGAGCTCGATATTGAACATGAGCAAATACATCAGCGATACTATCTTTAAGATAACTTGACACATCACTGTGAAGGCAAGGGGGAATGAAAGCTTGATTGAGTGTTAGTTTTCCCTCAGGTTGATATTCACTCATTTCAGCAATGGCAAGCAAGGTATAATTGTTAAGCTCATCACCTTCTATTTTTAGCACTATATTTAACTGAGCTAGCTCCAATTCCAATGCATCACTGTGTTCCCGACTCGTATCATATACACTATGTTTGACAGAGGAATGGCGTTGGCGCTTGTCCTCACTAACATTCATCGCTCCAGGATGAGCAACGGGTAAGGCAAGATATATTTTCTTTTTACTGATATCTTTAGCCACATCCAATTCAAGTCTATGCTCGATTTCAAATGGTGAGCCGTCAGGGAAAATCCCTTTAGCATGGCGAACCGTTAACTTACCAATATTGAGCATCGATAAATCGAGCTTCAGTGAAGTCAATCCGTAAGATTGGGACACATGTTGACCAATGAACTCACGAACATAATGCTCAACATATCGTTCTTGTTGCTGGAAATGTTGTGGTGACAAAAACATACCTTCATTCCAAAGAACCTTATTGCAATCCATCACTCTTCCTCTTGACTAGATATCGATAAATTTATGCCATCTAAACTGACCTTAATAGCAGTGTCTTGCGTATCTATAATCTGGTAGAGAACTTTATTTTTAGCCTCTCTATAGTTTGAGAAACCGGCAATAACACCAATAAACTTTGTTTGGGCAGACAAAGGAATCACTTCTTGCCGCTGCTCCCCTGGCATCACGCTAGCAAGCCTACGTACAACCAATAAATTGGCTTTTAGCACGCCCTGTTCTCCATGAAATATCTGCATAAAGTTTGCTCTTGAAAAAGCTTGGCTATCGCTTAACTGGTACACCCTAAGTTCGACAGGAGACACTTTTTGATCTACATTTGGATTGATATTCAACTCAGCTTGAATATCTAAAAACAACTTAGGCTCAACAGGATCTCGCCATAAACTGCATCCGGTCAACACCAACATCAGTAAGCTATTAATCAATATTTTCACCAACGGTCTCCATCCAAATTATCTTGTTGACGTAAGGCTTCATGAAAATAAGCTTGCAACTTAATTTGCCAATCTTGATTATCCATTTGACGATTAAAATAACGCGTAAACATTTCCCAGTAATTACGTTTCCGACGCCAAAAAGAAGGCTTAACGAGATCATCAAACATCGCTTCCATAGAAACTGGTGAAATATCACCCATCAATCTAGCAAACGCTATTTCTAAGGCTTTATTGGTCCGCTCAATTTTTCGAGGATCCGCAAGCATTGATATTGCATCATGGCGATGCCTCTTATTTTGCAGCTGAGGAGGGGCTAATTTAGCTTGATAATCCATATTAGAAAGAGGCACTTCCTCCAACGCATTAAAGTGGAATTCAAAATCCCAATTAGGCTCAGACTCTTGTTCAATATGCTCTGGTTCATGAAGCTCTGCATCAAAAGCAAACCTGGCCTCATCTTCAATATTTGTTTGAAATACTGGCGTCCTTGTTACGGTAGAAGAAGTATTCACCAAAGCTAAGTCTTGTGCTTCATAAAAGGGGTCATTAAACAACTGAGTAGACTCAGGTATCTCGCGATTAGATAAGGTCGACTCAGGCTCACAGTCAAACGGATCATCAATGAGTTGATTATCATCCGGTGGAGTCAATACTGTCGCCAATGCTGGACTAAAACATGAAATTAATAGTCGATAGCGGCCAATATCAAGTATATCTCCATCGGCTAAGACATATTTATTCCCTTTGCCTATCGCAGCGCTTGAGCCATTAACAAACAACCCATTAGTACTGTTATCAACCACTTGATATCCAAAAGAGCACTTTTTAATAATCGCATGTACTGCAGATATTTCACGATAGGAATCAGCCAACTGCATGGTCACACCTAATGCTCGGCCTATATCCCCTCCTTCTTCAGGAAAAGGCTTATGCCGTTCAGAAATGGATTCGTCGTTGGGCGAACTTATGATTCTGATTGCAAGTGACATATTCTCTCTCCTTAAGCTATTATTCGGCATCGGGCAAAAACTTTCTTATTCGATAGCAATGACAAATTGATTGTTTTTAACTGAAAACCTTACCCTATTAATCGGTTCGGACAGGCTCATACGCACAATGCATTGATCAGCTAACTCAGGCACAAGTTGGCGATTAATCAGTTGTTCAATGGCCCTTGCTCCGGTCTCCGGTGACAGATTCATATTGACCAAACGCTCAATCACTTCAGGACAACATTCGAAGCTTGCACTGTAGCGATCCATAATGCTGTTCTCGATACGTTTAAGAGATAAATGCGCTATTTGAGTCATCTCTTCTTTATTTAATGGGAAATAAGGCACAACCGTTGAACGCCCTAAAAAAGCCGGTTTAAAAAAACGTTGTAATTCAGGTAAAATCGCTTGTGCCAACTGGTTAATATCAGGTCTATTGTCAATACAAGCCTCAACCACTGCACTGTCTGCAGCATTCGATGTCATGATGATAATGGTGTGTCGGAAGTCAATATGACGACCTTCAGCATCAGAAATAGCGCCTTTATCGAAAATTTGATAGAAAATATCATGGACACCAGGATGTGCTTTTTCCATTTCATCCAACAGTAATACTGAATAAGGGTTTTTACGCACGGCCTCAGTAAGCACGCCCCCTTTGCCGTAACCAACATAACCAGCAGGCGACCCCAGCAACATAGACACTTTATGTTCTTCTTTAAATTCAGTCATATTTATGGTCGTAATATTACGCTCACCCCCATATAATAAGTCTGTCAACGCCAAGGCTGTTTCTGTCTTACCGACTCCACTTGGGCCACACATGAGAAAAACACCGACAGGTTTACGCGGATCGGTTAGTCCAGCACGCGACATGCGGATGGCTTTGGAAATTTCTGTAATTGGCGCTAACTGTCCAATGACCCTTTTTCCGATGTTTTTCTCAAGATTCAGTAAACTGTCTACTTCATGTGTCATCATGTTGCCAACAGGAATACCAGTCCACAGTGAAATAACTTCCGCAATAACATGCTGATTAACAAGAGGTTGCACGAGTGGGTTCTCTCCTTGCAGACCATCAAGTTCAGCCATTTTTTCTGCTAAATCCAGTTTACTTTGATGTTGCGATACATCCTCTCCAGTCAGCATCTGTTCTTCAAGGCTGGTTTGTAATGTGAGAATGTCGGTAACTAAAGCCACTTCTAACTTCCAACGAGTGGATAAATTATCATGTTCAAATTTCAATGCTTGCAGTTCTAATAGAGCTTGATCAGCACAGTCTTCTCCATAAGACCATAACGCGGCTTCATGATTTAGGGTTGCGATTTTACTTTCAGCATAAATAATTTTTTCAGCAACGGAATCAAGTAACCTTGGCGTTGAACTTTGGCTCAACCTGATCCGTGAACACGCAGTATCAAGCAAACTGATCGCTTTATCTGGTAACTTACGTTCAGGGAGGTAACGAATTGATAGTGATACGGCTGCATTAATGGCTTCTTGCAACACTTTCACTTGATGATGTTTTTCCAGATTACTTTTCACCCCTTGCAGCATATGAATTGCATCTTCTTCACAAGGCTCTTCTACTGACACCAGCTGAAAACGACGAGTTAACGCGGCATCCGCCTCAAAATATTGCTTATACTCTGACCATGTAGTCGCTGCAATCGAGCGAAATTCACCACGAGCTAATGCAGGTTTAAGGATATTTGCTGCATCACTCTGCCCTGCAGCGCCCCCAGCCCCAATCAGTGTATGCGCTTCATCAATAAACATGATAATAGGCGTAAGCGATTGCTTTATTTCGTTAATCACATCTTTCAGACGATTTTCAAATTCCCCCTTAATACTGGCTCCAGCTTGCAAGAGTGAGAGATCTAAACTACGAAGTTCCACATTAGCCAATGATGGCGGGACATTCCCTGAAGCTATTTGTTGTGCAAGCCCCTCTACAATAGCGGTTTTACCGACACCTGGATCACCCACTAAAATCGGGCTATTCTGACGACGTCGACACAAGATATCGATCACCATACGGATCTCATCACCGCGGCCTGAAATAGGATCTCCCCCGCCTTGACGAGCTGCTTCTGTAAGATTCTGTGAATATTTATCTAAAGCTGGAGTACTGCCAGAAACAGTCCTCTCTTGTGAGGCATCTTCTTTATGTTCAACTGAAGAGATCTTCGCTAGAGAGCCAAGCCACTCTGTAGAGAGTTGTTGCAGCCATTGGGTCAATACGCTGTGATAAGATCCTTGCTCAATACGCTGTTTAAGCACCATCAACAAATGATAGCCATTAATATCAAGCTGGCTATTGTTCAGTGATGCTAACATCCAACTGTCTTTAAGCAATTCGACCAACTGCGAAGACAAAGACGGTGAAGTGTCTGTTCCTCTAGGCTGAAGCGCTAACTCTTGAGATAACTTTTGTTCCAAGGGAGCTTTAACTATTTTAGCCTTTTCTAGTGAGTTACCCCATGCAGTGGATAACTTCAGCAGTTGCAGAAACCAATGCTCAGGCTCTATCGAAAAATGACCGCGACTAACGCATTCACCAGCAGCACCCTCTAATGCCTGCTTCAATTCTGGATTTAATCTTTTGACTAAATTTTGTAATTCTACATTTATCATGTTATTTCCTAACTTAAAGACAGCGGCATGGTAATAAATTGACCAGCATCTGAAGCGGCTTTTATCCATGCTGATTGACCGACTTTCAAACCATAACTTGGGTCATTCGTTAAACGGACACTAGGCAAACATTGGCTATTGACCTTCATGTACAACCTATACTCTATGTCCATCCCCATATAACTTTTGACCAAACTGTCCAAGGCAAGTATCAGTTTATTATTATTACGAAGGGCTTCAGAATCTTGATAATCAAGAGGGTAGATATGAATATGCAATTTCTGACTCAACATAGGTGTCGTCTTGCCTAACATCGCGCCTCCACCTAAGCGGGCACTCGCCGTTTTTTTACCTAATCGTGTTAACGAACAATCTGTGACAGGTTGATACTCAATACCATGCCCCTCAACTTCAAAACGAGCGTCAAAAAAATCTTCTAGAATCGCTTTTAACGTAAGTGGGCAAGTCAGGTTCATCCCCATTAGACCAGAATATTGAATCATTCGCTCTTTAGGTAATTCCCCACCTGCCTCCTTGATACCGCTCAAACTGCTTAACATGTCTGTCATCGATAGTTGCTGACTATTCCAACAAAAAGTCTCTTCTTCGATCTGCACGGTTAAATCATGCTTTTGCTCGGCTTGACAATAAAGACGAAAATAACGGTTATTAAATGTATCTAGAAAATCGCTTGGAGCTTCGTCTCCTAAATTGAATTTCGCATGCATAGCCTGACGAAAAATCGCTCTAGGCATCACCCCCTTATTGCCTGATAATCCACTCAAGGATGTTTTTAGCACGTACTCACCAGCGGTATTTTCATATGCCCGTGTCATTTCACTGTGGTAATAAGCTGGCAATGATTCAGAACTAAATCGTACTTTGGGAATTTTCCCTAACGTGGCGGCATTACGCTTAAAACATTGCCAAGCTTTATCTAAATCAACACGGTAAAAATTGTTATTTAATCTTGTTAAAGTAAACTCTTGCATCCACTTCTCCTTGGAAAAGACATATGTACTTCTTCTTTCCCTTCAAGACGAATATCAGTTTGAGTGAAACTGTTAAAGCCAGCAAAAAAAGCAAAAAAATGGTCTAATAAGTGACCGAATAAAGACAGACTGCCACTCACATTAATCGGATCAAACGTCACTATGATTTTTGTTCCATAGGCAAAACATGCTTTACCTGATACATATATAGGCGCAACCACCTTCTCTTGTTCAAGCCCTACGAGTGCATCGATGTAAAGTTGATTGAGTGAACTCTGATTAAAATTATAAAGTTCAAACATTGTCTTTAATGTGCTCACGGGATCATCAGATCCCATCACTGACTGATAATTGAAATGTAAATGACGCAATAATGTCCACGTGCTCTTATCTCTATCTTTAGTGCGTACTGGCATAGTCGGTCGACGTAGCATTCGAATTTCAGCAGGAATCGTCAGTGATTCACGGCACTCTATGGTACTCGTGACCCCTAATGAACCAGCATGAATGCTATTAGAGGCTGTCGCCCTTACCAGCCAAGTCTGAATATTGTCACCGACATGGGAATGTGACAAATCTGCCACTCGGATGTGGCTCTCTAATACTCCTCGATCATGCATCGACTGCTGCAACTGCCAACGAAGTCCTGTGTTAGCACCATGAAACTTTTCGCCATAAATAGGTGGAATATTGATTGGCTCAGCACCACTCACATCAAGCACCTGATCGACTGAAAACAATTCGAGGGAATCCTCCCCCCGAGCATCAAGCACAATTGGATATTCTTTTTTAAAAAAGTCGACTTCTATCGGTTCAGATACAACCTGAGATAAATTTATAATTGGCACCGTAAACAAAGAAAAATGCTGATCTGACAAACTTCTAGCGAGGTCCATTCCAAGTTCATCAACAAAAATTTTCACGGTAAACTTATTACCTACCACTTTCTTAAGTGTTGTTCCCAACTCAAGTCTAAAACCATAAAAACGCTCAGAAAACATAAAGAATTCAGTCAGTAATTTAAAGCCACCAAAGCTAGTAGACTGATACGGTAAAACACTTTCTGCGAAGTCGAATCCAGCAGGTTGCATTGCATGTTTACCGAGCTCTATATATTCATCATCAACTTCAATACAAACTTGCAAGGTTCCTTGAAACAGCAAATCATATAGCCGCAGTAAAAAGCTAGCATCTCCTTTAAGCTGTACTTTGAGACGTTCAATCGGTAAATCTGAAAGTTTCACACCTTGATCAAAGGTGGAAATATCAATTTGAATCATAGCTTTAGCATTTTCAATATCCGTCAGAGCACGTCCTTTAAACGGAGCAAAAGTGACATTAACGTGATCAATGTTTAATGGTAACAATTCAACTGTTTCTGTGGTGCGAAAAATAGCACGGCCTTTATCCTCATCAATAACATCAAACTCTGTACCTACTGGGATTTCATGTACCGCATTAATATCTTCAGCAATAACAAAATCCAAGATGCTAAAACTTGGGGTAGGACGAAGATAATGAGGAAACAATAAGCGAATTAAACTTTCAGCCAGCTCTGGAAAAGTATTGTCTAAACGCTGCTGCAACCGACCGTTCAAAAATGCCACGCTCTCAACTAAATGCGCTATCTGAACATCATCAATGCCGTCTTTGCTAATACCAAGCGCACGAGCACTACCCGGGTAGCGCTCTGAAAATTGCACAGCTTCTTCACGAATAAATCGTAACTCTTGCTCAAAGTAAGAGAGCTGATGATCAGACAAGATTGGATTTCCTTACGATAAGCCGATTAATATTAAAATCCAAAAAAGAATCCAACACCACTTCCTCTTCAGCAATACTTGAATGCATCACCGCCAAAATACGAAAACGTAAACGGTTTTCATCTTCGGAAGATTCTTGTATCTCTATCTCAACTTGAGTCAATCTGGGTTCGTAGCGCTGGATCAAGGTTGAAATTTCGGTGATAAGACCATCACTATTAGATTGACTTTGTCGGCGAGAAACACAGTTCATTCCCATACTCACTATGGTATTTGATAAGTCTCCATGCTGTCCGCTTGTAGACCAAACAGGGGATCTAGCCGATATAAGACCACACAAATTGTCAATGATGGCATCATGAACATTATCCAGCCCACCACCCCACTGCTGACCTAACTTCATCATTAAGCTCATGTTTTCAATCCGACTTATGCCTTAAAATAGAGGTTTCCAAAATTAACTTAGCATCCATCATGCCGAACTGATTTTGAGGTTGGAGGATAAATTTACACATGTAACGTGTCTTATCATTGGGTGATTCTTTAATGTGCACTTCAAAAGACTTGAGCGGATAACGTGCCAGCAGCGAATCATCTGCAAACTGTACGGTATTGGTATAATATTGTAGCCATTCACTTAACCTATGCTGACACGCTGCAGCACTGTCATATAACCCCACCAATTCTCTCAATTGCACTTTAATGTAGTGACCTAAACGACACGCCATTAAGTTTGTTTGTAACATGCCTTGTAAATGCGCAGTATCATCAGGGGTTTTCCACACTGAACTGTTACTAAAAAAACCTTTTTGCCCTGAAAGGTAAATGCTACTCAGTGCAATAAATCCTTGCTCTGACCAGAAACCATCTTCTTCACTATGAATATCAACTTTCGTTACCACATTTTCAGACTGACTGACGATGGCCCCAGAGTTTTTCGAATTATCATAGGAGCGTAAAAAACCAAACCAACTCACGCGGTCAAACTCACGAATAACGTTACTGGCTAATAAAAAAGCACTATTACCCCACAAGCAATGAGAATCAGATTGGCTTTCACTAAACATAAACCCTGCTGTGTAGTGCTCATAAGGTTTACGCAATAAGTATTCCGGTAGTACCAAATGAATAAATCTTGATGTCACCCTGTCACGAAGTAGCAACCAAGATGAAAAATCATCACTTTGTAAAATACGTTTCACACGTAATGAATCACTTAAAATATGCTTTTGGTTATCTCCCAAAAAATACTCATCAATACCTAATATGGCAGGACAAAACGCCATTTCACACAACTCTGAAAGCAATTGTAGGGTGTATAAATCTTCGAAGTGCTGTGATTCTTCATAACTTGAGGCTATCTTATGTGCTAATACAAGCAGACCAAATGGGGTTCCTCCCGCCATATCAAACTCATCTGAATATAGCTTCTTGAACAGGACGCAGTATTTTAGGTCAAAAAATGTATTCAGATCTTCAGACACCTCTTCCCATTTAGCATCAAGTATTTTAATTCTGACCCGACGCTGAGAAACAGGTAAAGAAATCAGCGACGACACTTCTAACCAAGATGCCTCAAGCTGCTTAAAGCAAGGATGCTGTATAACCTCTGACAACTGCTCACTTATTAACAAATCAAGCTTGGCGATCAGTCGAATTAACACCAATTTAAGCTGACCTACCGACTCGATTATAGGAGGAGAATATCTCTCTTCCGATTGATTTTCGGTAAGTAATAATCTAGAAATGATTGTTTTAGCGTTAGTCATCATCGGTTATCCCATTCAAAACAGCACGACTGGAAATACTTAACTGCCAGGGATATTAGCCACCATCCGAATTGAGCTGGTCAGCTCTTCCATTTGTAACCAAGGACGCAAATGAGCGACAGCAGAAAAAGCACCAGGGCGACCCGCATGTTCTTCAACCGTCACTTGTGCCTCGATAAGTGGAAACTTAGCTTTTGATTCATTACCAACAGCATTAGCATTGACATATTGTTGTAGCCAATTGTTAAGCTGTGTTTCAATCGTATTTGCATCCAAGTTTGAACCAACTTGATCTCGACCCATCACTTTTAAATATTGAGCGATACGGCTACTTGCCATGGTATAAGGTAAGCGTGCAGAAATTGCAGCATTGGCATTTGAATCATCATCAGCATAAACTTTCGGCTTATGTGTAGACTGAGCACCCATTGATACCGCGTAGTTTGTGTTCTTGTAATGCAGTAAAGGTAAAAAGCCAAGATCACTCAATTCTTTTTCACGTTCATCAGTCAAATTGACCTGAGTAGGGCATTGCTGGACTCTGTCACCTGCATCAGTAAAATAGGTGAAATTAGGTAAATTTTCTATTTTACCGCCATTTTCAGCCCCACGGATCGCAGTACACCAACCATATTTTGTATAAGCATTGGTCAATAACAAGCCAAATTCATAAGCGGCATTACTCCAGACAAAATCATCTTCAGATGATACGATTGATTGCCCATTTTCACGCACAGGTAACTCTTCAAAAGCAAACGATGATACTTTAGTGCTCGCTTGTCCGTAAGGTAGACGTGCCATTGTTTTTGGTAAAGTTAATGCGACATAACGAGAATCATCACTTGCTCTAAATGCATTCCAACTCGCATAAGCTGGGGAATCAAAACCCGCCGCAACAGGCTTGCCATCAGTAAAGGTCGTGAAGGTATCAAAATCAAACATTGCGGAACTGGCTGCGGCAACAAAAGGGGTATGTGATGCTGAACCCACTTCAGCCATATAACGTAGCAGGGCGACATCTTCATCACCATAACCAAACTCATAATCACCTAGAAGTACGCCGTAAGGCAAACCACCTGCTGTGCCAAACTCTTCTTGGTACACCATATTAAAAAAACGACTACGATCGATGGATGTTGCATCTTCAAATTGCTCGAGCAATTCAGCTTGGGTATAATCAACCACTTTAATTTTCAGATCAGAACCAAGGTCGCTGTTTTTAACCATTTTTTGCAACCCAAGCCAACTGCCTTCTAACTTTTGAAAGTTCGGGTTTTTCATCACTGCAGATAACTGTTCAGAAATTTTACGATCAATTTCTGCTACCGCTTGCTCAATGGTTAGTGTAAGGTTTTTATTCCATGTCACCGTACCTTCCATCACTTGTGATGTCATAATAGACAGAAGTTCTTTGGTGGTATCAGCAGGCGTTTGCGCCGTAGCAGAAATCGCACGTTCAAGAATACTCTGCGGTGCTAATGTTTCTACCTCAACTTCAGCTTGACTCGTTGCTTGTTGTTCAGTGGACATTACTCAGCCTCCTCTTTAGTCAAACCAAGCTCTTCAGCGAGCCCTTGAATCGCATCTGCATCTTTAAATACTTCTTTTAACAAGCGGTCTAAGTCACGTGAACGATCAGCTTTGCTTAGTAATGTTTTCAGATGATTACGCGTTTCAACCAATTTAGTCAGTGGTTCAATTTGCCCAACAAGTTGCTCAGGGCGAAAATCTTTCATTGAGCTGAAATTAAGATTAACGTCAAATTGACTATCATCATCCGTCAGCTTGTTATCTACCTTATACTGTAAACTTGGGTTAATTTGCCCCATTACTGTATCAAAGTTATCTTTATCGATAGTTGAAAACTCACGTTCCTCAAGATCCACTTTATCTGCAGCAGCTTTATGACCCGAGTAATCCCCGATAACACCGACAATAAACGGCAGTTCTTTCGTTTCAAGACCTTCTGTGGTTTCGACGTCATAGGTAATACTTACCCGATTTTTACTAACACGCTTATGTTGAGAGTTCAATGTCATAAAGAAGTCCAATTGAATGTTTAGATGGTTTAATTGCCTCCCTTAACAAGGGAGACAAATTGAAATAACCGAATTAAAGAGCGAGTGAAGTCGGTTTATTAACCTTGCGGTCATAACCCACTTTACCAATAGAAGTACCTGTACTGTCATCGCTTTCAATATAGAAATCTTCTTCAGCTTTATTGTAAGAAAAAGTAAAGTTTTCATGAGCGACTGAATCTGGTACAGAAGAAATTGAACGCCCTATTGTACGAGCTTCATCCAAAGTAACTTTGTGAGAAATCTCAACACCATCACCTTTAGAAGCAGGTTTAGTCTCAACGATTTCTAACTGATAGGTTTTATCAAATTTAAGCATCATGGAATAAAGAAGTGGCGAAGCGCCACTCTTCAGCATGCTAATATTAATCGGATCGAAATGGATTGTGCCCTGATCTTGGTTCTTGGTATCAGTATTCATCGATACTGTACGTGACTTAGACATAGACCAGTTCATAATTTCAAAAAATTCACCATCTCCACCACCTGGAATTTTAACTTCTGTTGCATCTTTAACTTTTTGGCCCACAACACGCATATACATACCATTACTAGACATATTTAACCTCTTTAATTAGCGCCTCAATCAATAAGGCAACTTTCAATTGATAGATACTCGATATTGAGCACCTGCGGAACATTTCTAACTAATAAAAATTAATACTGACCGCTTTATCGTCGCAATAGCGATTAATGTTACAATAAGTATCACAAGCAAGAGAGGGAGACTCAATATATTTCATTAATGAGTCTTATCCATTATTCTAAAAATAACGTTATATATAAAAAACAATGTTGGCACCATAAACTATTGATAAACAGTGAAATAAAAATAACTGTAACTTAATAACATTAAAGGTTAAAACACTCAGTCATATATATTACCTATAATTATGCTGCCAACAATCCTATATGGAAGATTCTTAACATGCAATATTAATTATTTAAAAACTCATACATATATCAATCATCAAATTCAAGATACATAAGTTACGTAAAAAATATAATTGTTACCATAAATAATACTAATTTTTCATGAACTTTTATAAAGCAAATTTAATACCAACTTTATAATGCCAGCTCCCTATTACTAAAACTACTCGCTACTCGCATTCACTCATACTAATCACGTTAAGCTATGAAACATTGATTTAGCACAAAATGTGACAGCGCTGTCATTTCTTACTGGTAATATATAAAACTTTTCCCACAAAATCAAAAGTTAAACTGCATCAATTTGCAACAAAACTATTTAAGTGGTCTAAAACACGCGACATGACACTTGTGCTTTATTTGATACCATCAGCAACATTTTACAACAGTACAGGTAATTATAAATATCATGAACATTTATAATAAATATAATAAAAAAAACAAATAAAAATCAACAAAGCCAATTTACCAACAATTAACGGGCAAGATATACATGTTTCAAACAATAAATTACAAACTAACAACCTACTTTTTAAATTAAACCTAACAATGATAAAAATTACTTTTCTCATCAATTGATATTAATAGCCTTGCATATCTTTAATCTTAGATATAGCATTACCATTCATACATATCTAAGTACATTTGATATTAACAAAATGCTATTCCCTCTGAAATCACATTGATTAAAGCCAGTTCAATGATAAAGGAGTAATTAAATTTGTCATTATGTTATCCATCTTGCCCCATTCGCGTGAAACTGGCGGATAAAACAAACCATACAGTGACAAGAGTTGAATCTGAACAATCAATATCTTCAAGTTGTTCACTTACTCTTTCTATTATAGCTGACCATGAAATAGATGTTAATAAAGTGCTAGGGAAAACACTTGAGGTTACATATGAGCAACCTACTGATACGCAACTTTATCAAGGAATAGCTTCTAGTATTGAATTGATAAAATTTGATCGTTATTACCACTATAGGATCTGTGCTTGTGACCCGCTGTCATTATTAGCTTATCGTCATAACCGTAAAATTTTTCAAAAAATGACGACTAGAGCAATTTTAGATGACATTTTTAATGGTTCAGGCTTCGGACAATATTTTCATTTTTCGACTGCAGGTAATGGGACAGAACACGAATATTGTGTCCAGCTTGACGAAACGGATCTGCAGTTCTCTCAACGTTTACTCGCCAGTGAAGGCTGGCATTATCACATTGAATATGACAACGATACATACAAACCGTACGTCGTCATTGGTGATTCAAATCAAAAATTTAAAACAAATAAATTAGCTACTATTGCTTATAAAGCTGGCACCAAAGAGGCTCAACAGTTCTCCATTAACAATTGGATCACTGAAACCCGCATTGGGAGCAGTGCAGTCTCTTTAAGTGATCACACGCAAGAACAATCAGAAACATTTAGCAGTGGGGAGAAAAAAAGCGTCTTTCGTCATAATCCTTCAGAATTTACCGCGACCCACTTTGGCCTAGGTATTGAAAATAAAAATGCTATTCGTTCAGCAGCAGAGCGTCATATTCAAGCACTAGATTCTGATCTTTCTATAACTTATGCGGAATCCGATTTAGCTGCATTATCATGCGGAACAAAATTCAATCTTAAAAATCATCCCGTTGCTAAGAGTAATCAAGAATATCTAATCACAAAAATATACTTCCTTATAGAGTGTGAAAATAACAAAAAAACATCGATTTATCATAATAAATTTACCTGTATCCCGACAACTTCGACTTATAGACCGCAACTAATCAATAAACCACGGGTTCATAGTGTACATACTGCATCTGTCACGGGGCCAAAAGGTCAAGAAATATACCGGGATAAACTAGGAAGAGTCACAGTTAAGTTCCATTGGGACTCTCAAGGTAAGGAAGATGAAAATGCATCATGCTGGTTACCAGTCTCTCAAAGCTTAGCCAGTAAAGGCTTTGGCAGTCAGTTTACTCCACGTGTTGGTGATGAAGTATTGGTTCAGTACATTAATGGAGACCCTGATAGACCTGTTATTGTGGGTTCACTGTATACCAAAATAAATACCACACCTTATGCAGAAGCAACACAAAGTGGAATTAAGACACGAACAAGCCCCAAAGGAAATAGTAATCAGGGCAACGAACTTCGCTTTGACGATAAAAAAGATAAAGAAGAGTTACTACTTCATGCCCAAAAAGATCTCACTTTCAACACCAACAATGATCACAATTCAGCCATTAAAGGAAAAAAAGAGACTCTGGTCGATAAAAGTATTTCTTTAAAGGCCAAAGAAGAAATACAAATAACATCAGATAAATCTCTGCAATCAACCAGCAAAGATAACTGGTCTGCAACCAGTGATAAAAGCATGGCCCTTGATGCAAAATCTGCCGTAACTATTGATGGTGACACCATCACACTTACAGGTAAAAAAAATATTGAGTTAAAAGTCGGTGGCAGCAGTATCAAAATAACCTCAAGTGGAATAACCCTTAAAAGTAGTTCAATTAAACTCGATGGTGCAACAGTTGACATAAAAGCATCAGGACAAGCAAAAATGAGTGGAGCCTTAATTAAAATCAAAGGAGATGCCACAGCTGAAGTAAAATCAGCACTCCTAACCCTTAAAGGCGATGTCCAAACAACAGTAAAAGGAGGCGCTATGGTTCAAATTCAAGGAGGAATAGCGAAAATTAATTAATGACATTATTAAAAATCCCCTATCAATCAGCACATGAAATTTTAGATCTTTATACACCAGAAAAATCATTTATGCAGC